>DASYYA010000058.1:0-2897 GCA_035934355.1 Candidatus Rubrimentiphilum sp.
ATCCGTCAAATCAAGTCTTTGAAACGCGGCAATCACAAGACCCGTCGCCCGCGCTTGTTGAGCGCTGTGAAGACCCGACACGGAACCGTCCGACACGGTATATTCGTAAAGCGGCTCTTCGATCATGGCCGGCTTGAAAAATCGCAGCCACCGTCCCCACAGCGCGAAATCCTCACAGTGGCGAAAGCGGGGATCCTGCGGGTAACCGCCCAAGGCAAGATAGGTCTCCTTGCGGGCGACGACGCTGCCGTGCGGAAACGGACAGCCGATCTCGACAAAAAACCGCAAAATGCCCCGCCAATTTCCGGGCCTGATATGGGTGTCGATCAATTTTCCGTCGGCATCCACCCGGGTCATGCCGGTGGCGGTGACCGACAAATCCGGATCGCTTGCGAACAGAGCAAGCTGCTTTTCTATCTTGGTCGGGTACCAGCGATCGTCGCAATCGAGCCGCGCGATCAGCGGGTAGCGAGCTTCGCGAATGCCACGATTGAGCGCCGCTGAAATCCCGCCGTTGCGCGGCAGCGTGACGAAACGTGTCGCCGCCAAAAAATCGCGACCAATGACATCGGCCAGATTTTCAATCGGCAGGGTGGATCCGTCATCTACGATCAGAATTTCGTATCTCGATGCGTAATTCTGCTCGTGAACGGAACTCAGCGCCCGGCGCAACGCTGCGACGTTTTTCTGCGAAATTTCGTTCAGATAAACCGGCATTACGACGCTTATCGCCAAATCGTCAAACGTCGCGGTCACCGATCTTGCCCCCGACACAAAAAAGATTCTGAGTTTGCCGTAACTGGTACCATTCTTCGCGCGTCAATGGCGGTCGTGCGCTGAAATCGAATTGCGCGATACTTTGGTAAAAGTAACCGGCGCCAAGCGCGCTGGCTGCCCTGGCGCCATGCGCTTGGCCGCGCTTCACACATTCCCGATAGTGTTCCGGGTACCGCTTTTTTTCGACGCTCCCGTCGCCGATGAGGCGAAATTCACTGTGCACTTCGTCAATGAAATGGAAGGATGCGCCGGCCTGCAACAGCCCGACAAGTAAATCCCAATCTTCCAAATATGTCATATCTTCCTTGGCCCGCACTCCGGAACGCAGAAGAAGTTCAGTTCTCACCATGAAGCAATTGCTCGGTATGAAATTTCCGACCACGAGCGTCGCTCCCGGGCGTTGCTCGCCGGTCGCTTCCGCGTCCTGCCAAGGAGTGCGCTTGTTCGCCCGGCAGCAAACGATTTCGGCACTGGTGATCGACATCGCCCGAAGCAGACGGTCGCCGAAGGTCGGGTAAAAGATATCGTCATCATCGAGAAAGCAAAAAAAAGGAAAAGAACCGGAATTCGCTCGAAGGTAATCGAGCCCGATGTTTATCGGGTATCCGCGCCGCCTGCGGAGATCCGGCGCCGCCAACATGGTCGCGCTTGGATGCGAGCGGAGGACGTGTGCAACCGTGGCGATCGTGGCGTCATCGCCATGAACGACAACGCACGGCGTCATGCTCGCCTGTTGCGACTCGATGGATTCGATGGCCTCGCGCAACAGATCGAGCCGCTTGCCCTGCGTTCGCAAGATGCACAACCCGCTGGCGGTCTCCAAGCTAGGGCGCTTGACCTTACGGTACGACGGCCATTTCTCGGCGATGAAGCCGAGCGAGAAGGCGTGGCGGGCATCGGCGATCGCCCGGGTTCGCGATCCGTGGCATCGTTCCAGCTGACGATCGGGCGATAAACGGTAACGGCAAAGACATTCCGGTATGAACAAAAGAGGCTCTTGCCGTGCAGCCCTGAGCGCGAAGTCGTAGTCGGAGTGACTAGAAAACTCCGGACGATACCCACCGAGTTCGGCGAACAAATCGGCTCTGACGGCGACGACGCGCCGGGCGATGAGATCCTCCTCAAACAACGATGTCGGCGCGTTCGCGTGCCCTCGCACCCGCAAAATCTCGTCGTTGCCGTTGATCTCGGCCGCGGTGGAGCAAATGTAGCGACAGTAAATAAATGTCCTGGCGTAATGCTCTATCACCGTCAGCGTCAGGCTGGAGAACTCGGATTCGCAATCGACAAAGACCAGCCACTGTCCGCTGGCCTGAGCAACAGCCGCATTGAAACTTGCCGCGGCATCGTCGCTACCGTCGCAATTCGGAATGCAGACGATGGAGGCGGCGCTACCAACCTGCCGCGACAATTCCTCCACCGCCACGCTTGCGTCGGCTCCCACCACGAGCCATTCCAACCCGTTGGAACCGGCCGTCAGCCGCGACGGTTCTGCCAGGGCGGCCACGAACCTCGCGCAGCGGAGCAAACATTCCCGATGCCCGCAATATCGGGTCACGATCGAATAGGCAGATATCTGCGGGGTGGGAATGCTGCACGGCACCCTCGTAGCAAAGTGCTGACGAATATCGCTGCGCGGCGCAAAAACGAAATTGGGATCGTTGTCAAGCGCATCGGGTAGAGGGAGCACCGTGCGGGGGCGTTTTTTCTTTGCAACGGGGTATAAATCCGCAATCGTGGCGGTGCCGGTACCCGGCTCGGCGACCCGGTAGCGCTCTTCGGCGCTCAGGCGATTTGCGCCATACCATCCGTCATTGAGGCCTCCCGGTGGTTCGCCGTGCTCCCCGTCGTGGCCAAAAGCCCCTCTGAACCTAGGCGGCAAGAGCCGGCGCATGAGACCCAGTTTCCGGCTCATCCCAAGCAGCGATAAGGCCTGTCTCAATCTGGCGATCAAATCTGTCGATCCCGCACGGCGACAGTCGAAACCGTACTCCTTGCCGGCGATGAACTCGGTTTCGGCCGTTTCATGCAGATAGCGAATAGAGGCCTGCATTGCCCCGGTGAGGCGGGCGTGTTCCGCCTGGATTTCTTCCAGCCGCGCGCGCAGTCGTGCGCTGTCC
>DASYYA010000078.1:0-2793 GCA_035934355.1 Candidatus Rubrimentiphilum sp.
AAACGGCAGCTGAAAGACTCCGAGCATATTCAATCCGAGAAAGATGACGATAATACCGAAAATCTGCGTAATGATTGGCCGGTATTGACCAATTGCTTGGCCGATCGCGCTGGCGGAGGCGCCCGCTGCAACAAATACAAATGAAAATCCAAGCACGAACATAAGAGCGTGGGCGAGGACGTTGCGCCGGATCATCGAAACGTGCGTGGTCACGCGCGCCTCTTTTGACAGGACTTCTGTTGAATCATTGGTTTAGCTACCCGAACGTCAATCCGATAGCCATTCGCTTAGGTCCCATCGGCATACACTGGTACGGTATTTCCTACCTCATTGGGTTTGTCGCGGTGTATCTGTGGATGAGCCGTCCTGCGGGTATGCGGCGGCTCGGCTTGACGCGCGAGCAGATTCAAGATTTTCTCTTTTATGGACTGATCGGCGTGCTCGTCGGTGGCCGCGTCTTTTTTGTCATCAACGATATCATCAGCAAACACGATCTTACGACCTATTTGAGCAATCCGATCAATTTTATTGCCGTGTGGAACGGCGGGATGGCGTTCCACGGCGGGCTCATCGGGGTCATCATCGCCGTCTTCTTATTTTTGCGAAAACACCCCGGCCTTTCTTATCGCGTGCTGGGAGACGAGATCGTCGTTTTGTTGCCGCTCGGCATCGCGCTGACACGCGTGGTCAATTTTTTCAACGACGAACTTTGGGGCGATATTTGTAATCCCGATCGCCCGTGGTGCATCATTCCCGGAAACACTATTGACTGGGGACCGTTTTACCGCCACCCTTCGCAACTCTATGAAGCCGTTCTCGATATCCTCACCCTGCCGATCTTGCTCTTCCTTTATAAACGGCGGCTGCCGGACGGTGTCGTTGCATGGAGCTGGTTCACGATCTACGGCATCACGCGGTCGATCGCCGAGATCTGGCGGCAGGCAGACTTTTCGTGGCATGGGATTACCGGCGGACAACTCTATGCGCTGCCGATGATCGTCATCGGCGCGATTGGACTCTATTCGTGTCTGCGCAATCCGATTCGGACCGAATCTCGAGCAGTATAGCGGCTCGCTACGCGCGATTGCGCGCCGAGGTTCCCGAACATGTTACGATCGTAGCGGTGTCCAAAGCGCAGCCTGTCGAGGCAGTCGCGGCTGCGCTTGCCGCCGGCGCTGCCGATATTGGCGAAAACTACGTGCAAGAAGCAGGCAGAAAGTTCAAAGCGCTTGGCGGCACGCGATTTACCAAACATTTTATCGGACACGTGCAGACCAATAAGGCGAAAGCCATCGTCGAGTCATTCGATGTCGTGCAAAGCGTGGATCGCCTCGAGGCCGCCCGCGCGCTCGCCAAAGCCGCACGGGCGCTCGGCAAACAATTGCCGGTCCTGTTGCAGCTCAATATTTCGCCGTCGGAGCGCTTCGGCGTGGCGCCGGCCGACGCGGGCGCGTTCGCCGCGGAGCTGCGCCGGGAAGAAAGTCTCAGGCTCGACGGTGTGATGGCGATTGGCCCACTCGATGCGTCGCCCGCAGAAACGGCGCGCGCATTTGCGATGGCCGCGAAAACCTTCCGGCAAATCGGCGGACGCACGTTGTCGCTCGGCATGTCGGGCGATTGGCGCGAGGCGGTCGAGGCCGGCTCGACGATGATCCGCATCGGCAGCGCGCTCTTCGGAGCGAGGCCTGCGCTTGGCGGGGTCGAAGACTGACGTTGAGGTACTTGGCATGAGCATGTTTAGCAAGATTGGCTCGTTCTTTTCGATGAGCGATGAAGATGACGAGCTATACATCGAAGAAGGCAACGCGCGCAATGTGGTGCCGCTGAGCAATGCGTCTCGTCGCGCCGGCACGGAAGTCAGCGTTTATGCGCCTCGTGCGTTTTCGGACGTCACGGAAATTGCGGATGCATTGCGCAACCGCCAAGTGGTGATAGTCAATTTGCAGAACGCCGATCGCTCGCTGCTGCAGCGCGTCGTGGACTTTACTTCGGGTGTTACGTACACGATTGACGGCAAGATTCAAAAACTCGCCGAAGCCATCTACTTGGTTGTGCCTTCCGGCATCGTGATCAACTCACAAGGCTTGCGTGAATCCATGATCGCCGACGGCACTCTAGATTTTCTCTCCAATAGAGGATGAGCATGCAGAGAGTCACTCCCGTCGACATCCAGCACCGGACGTTCAAAAAGGCGCTCCAGGGCTACGATCGCGCCGAAGTCGATCAGTTCTTGGACGAGATTATCGAAACGCTGGAAGACGACGCGCAGCACCGCGCCGCGCTCGAGGCGGAGATCGCCGATCTCAAGGAGCGCATCAGCCACTTCAAAGCGATGGAAGAATCGCTGCAGAACACGCTAGTGCTCGCGCAACGCACAGCCGACGAAGTGAAAGCCTCGGCACATAAGGAAGCGGATCTCATCAAGGAACAAGCGCGCATTGCCGCCGAGCGTGAGATTGCGACATTTACAGAAGCCGCCGCCGACGCACGCCGCGAACATCAGCGCGCCAACGAAGCCGCCGAAAAGGCGCGCAGCGAGCTGCGCAGCTTGTTGATGACGCATCTGGCGCTGCTCGAGAAGACGGTCCCGCAAGCCAACGGTGAAGCCGGATCGCCGTCGCCTGCCGCGCAGGAGCAAATTACCGAGCCAACCGACGCCGATCTCAGCGAAACCAACCGCATAACCGTTTACTAGAACTCATGAGATGAGTTCTCACACCATCGCGGTTCTGCCCGGCGACGGCATCGGGCCCGAAGTCACGCGCGCCGCCGTGCGCGTCCTTTCCCGCGTTC
>DASYYA010000084.1:0-11401 GCA_035934355.1 Candidatus Rubrimentiphilum sp.
TACGAGCACGCTCTGTTATCCGGTTTACGTCCGGTTGCCGCTGGGCGCTCGTCTAGCGCTCCTCTTTTTAGCGTGCCCCGCGGGCGTAATAGCCCGGTGGATCTTGCGGTTCCAACCGCCCTCCTTCTTACGTCTCGTTGAGACAGCTCGATTGTACGCCGATAGATTTACAGTTTCAAGAAGCAAGCTAAGGCGATGGAGTCGGCGGTGTGAAGGGCTCCAGATGTCCGCTGCACACCATGGTTTCGTTGGGCTCAACTATCCACAGCTGATTCCCGGCGATCGGTTGGCGCACGACCCATCCGGAGCAGATATTCACAAGCCCGACGTGCTTGATTGATGTGACGTACATTTTTACGTAGCGTTCTTCCGGCGTCGGAGCACGCAGCTGAATTTTCCACCGCTGCGTTCCGACATTTTCCGTATAAATGTACTTGGTTGCCGCGAGAATCGCCGGCGGCGGCGTGGGCTCGGCAGGCCGCAGGGCGCCAATCTGTCCGCGATACGCGCGCGGGGTTGCGATCGCATACGGGCCGGGCGTCGGTAATAGGTTATGTAATCGGCGGTTGAGATTGGCAGCGCGTTTTCCGGCGCGCGTACTGCCGGATATTGGGCGCGGTGTTGCCGGAACTTGGATGGGCCGAGGAACGGCCGCGATCTTCTTCGGACCAAGTCCGCGCGGACCAGGCGAACCGCTCGCTTTCGGGCCCGGCCGCGGTGCCGCACCGGTTTTGGTTGACGGTGCCGGCGCGCGCGTGGGACCGGGACTCGGAACCCCCGGTGTCACCTTACGAATCTGCACGTTCAGCGAAGCGCCCGGCGTCACCAGCGGTTGCGGCGTCGCTTGCGCGATGAGCGGCGCAAATGTTGCGACCGGTGTTTTGGGACGCACGATCCTTGGAACGGGCCGAGCTGTCGGCGCGGCCGTCGGCGCTTGTGTCGGCGCCGCAGTGGGCGGCGCGTGCACCGTGACGGCTACCGTGTTTGCCGGAACGCTGGTTGGGACGGCAGCAATCACCGGCATAGGTGACACGGCAATCTCCGGTTGCGTCGGTTGCGGGTTGGGCTCTGCCGATGCTACGGGCGCCGGCGTTGGATTCGGCGGCGCCGTCGGCGCAAACTTTGCGAGCTCGTGACGCACTTGCGGTCGTGGGGGCGCCGAGCGTGCTTGCGCGTTAACCGGTTGCGGCGCTATGGGCGCGTGTGGCAGGGGCGGTGCGGCACGCGGCATCGCGATGGCCACAGTTTTTGGCGCAACCTGCGTCGTAAACGTGACGATCCGCGCACCTTGCACCGACTCGGACGCGGCTTGCTCGGAGGACGAACTCGCGAGCGAAAAGAGCAACAATGCGGCCAGAGCATGCAAAATCAGCGAGACGACAAAACTCGCCGTCAAGCGTTGGGGGCGCCGTTGGTCGGTAGCGTCGCGGCGCAAGATTGCCCTTAATGCGCTGCTTGCAAGGCGGGAGCCTCTAAATGGAATTGGACCAAAAACGCACGAAGATCGTCGCGACCATCGGTCCCGCATCCGCGGATCGCGAGATCATTCGTTCGCTTATATTGTCGGGCACAAATGTTTTTCGCTTGAATTTTTCTCACGGCGATCCCGCACAACATGGGCAAACGATGCACGCCATTCGCGATGTCGCCGGCGAGCTGCAAACGCACATTGCGATTCTCCAGGATCTTCCCGGCCCCAAAGTGCGCACCGGAAAACTCGCCGACGGAGCCGCGTCGGTGGCGCTCAATCGCGGCGCCGGTTTCACGCTGACGACGCAGGATGTTCCGGGAACCGCCGACCGCGTTTCGGTTTCATATGCGCATTTGCCGGCCGATGTCGAGGTCGATCGGCGGATCTATTTACAAGATGGCGCCATCGTTTTGCGCATCAACGATAAGACTGCGAGCGAAATTCACACCACGGTCGAGGTTGGCGGTTCGCTTCGTCCGAGCCAAGGCATTAACTATCCCGACGGCTCGCTCAACCTGTCCGCGGTTTCCGAACGCGATCTCGAGTATCTGGCTTTCGGTCTGGACAAAGACGTCGACTATGTCGCCGTCTCATTTGTAAGAACCGCTGAAGACGTGGCGCGCGTGAAATCGTTCATTGCACAGCGCGGCAAGAGTGCGCGCGTGCTCGCCAAGATCGAAAAACATGAAGCTCTTGAGGATATCGATCAAATCATCGAACATGCCGACGGTATCATGGTCGCGCGGGGCGACTTGGGAATCGAAATTCCGCTCGAACGCGTTCCGTTGGTGCAAAAAGATTTGATCGCACGGTGCAATCGCGCGAGCAAGCCAGTGGTAACCGCGACGCAGATGCTCGAGTCGATGACCACCAATCCGCGCCCCACCCGCGCGGAGGCGACGGATGTGGCAAACGCGATCCTCGACGGCACCGATGCGGTCATGCTTTCGGGCGAAACCGCACTCGGCCAATATCCGGTCGAAGCCGTACGCGTAATGGCCGGCATCGCGCGCGAAGTCGAAAAAGAGTATCCGCATGAGGTTTTGCAGCTGCGCCGCCTCGAAGGCGTCACGCGCGACATCTCAACATCGATCGCCGAAGCGGCCACGCGCGCGAGCGCCGAGTTACATCTCGCATATATCGTCACTGGAACAACGACCGGAAACGCGGCGCATCATATCTCGGCGTTCCGCCCGAAGGCGCGGATCATTGCGCTTACCCCCGTGGCCGAGGTGGCGCGCCGTCTAGCACTCCTGTGGGGAATCGATTCGCTGGTGATCGAGCGCTATTCATCCATCGATGTGCTGCTGCACATCATGGAACGCCGCATGGTCGCTGAAGGCTTACTCGAAAGCGGCGATTGCGTTGCGTTCACAACGGGAATGCCCGTTGGCGCCGGCGGCACCAACCTTTTGAAGATCCACCAAATACCGTAGGCCGCTCGGGAACTCACTACACTCGATTCGAGAAATGCGCGCAGTCCTGCGAATCTAACGCCATACTGCGTTCTTTTGAACTTCTCGAATCGAGCGTAGTGATTTCCCTCGCTCGAAATTTGCTGGCATTTAGTGCGTGCCGCTGCCTGCGTCGACTTCGAAGTTGCTGTAGGTTGCCGTAACGTCCGCTGACATCATCGGAATGCGCACCGAGGCGTCCTGTTCGGAAACGACTTCACGCGAATCGACAATGTTATATTTTTGCGTCATCGTAATCGTGCCGCCGTCAAAGCGCGTCCACACGGCCTTGTCGATATGGCCCTTTGCCATATTCACCGTGATGTCGATGCTTCTGACGAGCTTATGCACTTTCGGCATAAGCCGAACGACCGGATCGACGCCTGGTGAAGGCGGTGTGACGAGCGATACGTCGTAGCGCTGCGGCCAGCCCGCCGGATCGGCGAGATCGTCTTCGAGCGAGCTCAGTTGATCGAGCGCTTTGGGCGCGTCGCGAAAGGCAAAATGATAGAGTCCCGGATGTTTATAGAGCTCCGTGCCGCTGACCGTCTTGGTAATCCACGGGAAGCCCCGCATGTGCATTTTGACTTGGACGTTAGCCGTGTATTGAGCGGGCGCTGCGGGATTCGATTGCAAGCGCTTCATGACGTCGGCGAGCTGCGCGCTCGTCGTTGCCGCACAAAAGATAAGCGGCAGCATCACCGTTGCCGCGTAAAGCCCGAACCGGCGCACTACCGCCTGCATGGCATAACAATCTTACCCTCAATGTATTAAGCGTTACTGAGCACGGCGTTGCTTGCTTGGCTGGAGCCGTGCTTGCTAGGCCCCTAGATACAGATCGTTCCCTGCGGAGTCTCTAGCTGATCCTTAAAGAGCCCGCCTGAATCCAAAAGCCCGAATAAGACGACGTGTTGCTGCGGCTGAAGCCGAAGGTCAATGCGAACAGTTTGGGGTTCGTACCCTCGCACTGGGATGACTTCTAAGATTTTATCGTCAACCGAAAGGGTTAACCGTTCGTTCAGGAGCGCGATCCCTGCAGCAAACCATTTCTGCATTATGACTCTAAAAATGACGCGCAGGTTTGAGCGGTCGTGGTAGATTTCCTTAACGTCGACCTGTGGGCCGTTGTCTACTACGATGTTATGTTGCGGACAGCTATTACCCGAAATTGAATAGGCATCATTATACGGAACGTCCGTAGCACTGCACAATAACGGCGTAACCGTGGGTGGCGCACTGCCGAGGAAATCCGTCGAGACGGTTTTGCCCTGCCAGTGTCCATCGACCAAACCTTGATCATCGGGCGGAAGAACCACCCACTGTTGCCAGGTATTCTTTACATCGTGGAATTGCACCAGGCGGCCGACAGCGGGTGCGTCGCTAAACGTTCCAACGAGCTGTGAGCCCGCGCGCGTGCAATCGAGAAGCTGCGGATTTTCTTGCTGCGCACTAACACAAGATAGCGGATGAAGGAAGATAACTAGGCAGCCCACCCAGGCAACTCGCTTACGCAATTGCCGCTCTGCGTTCGCCGGTTTGGCGTAACAACGTGCGAGCGTGCTTCAAAGCCGCATCATGTTTTTCGCCCGAAAGCATCCGTGCCAGCTCCTCGGCGCGGTCCGTATTACTGTCAATCCGCCGAACTGATATCGTGGTGCCGCTGCGATCCTCGTGTTTGTCGAGCACATAATGCTCATCGGCCCATGCGGCGATCTGCGCCAGGTGCGTGACGCACATGACTTGGGCCTCGCGTGCGAGACGCCCCAAGCGCACGCCGACGGCGGTCGCGGTAGCACCGCCAATCCCGAGATCGATCTCATCAAAGATCATTGCCGTATTGCCACGCTTGCCGGCGAGCACGACAATCAGCGCGAGCAAGACGCGTGACAGCTCACCGCCCGAAGCGACGCGAGCTAACGGACGTTCTTCCTCGCCCTTGTTTGCCGCAAAAATAAATTCTGCGCGTTCGGCTCCGGTAGAAACAATTTCGTTTACGGCTTCGAATGTCACGGCAAACCGCCCGGATGGTAAGGCCAGCTCGTGTAATTCTTTCTCGACCGCTTTGCCGAGCCGCGTCGCGGCTCCACGGCGCAAATCGCTCAACTCGCTTGCGGCCTTACGCAATTGTAATTTCGCGGCTTCGAGCTCCGCATGGAGCTGCGCGCGACGTTCGTCTGCGCCGGTAAAGAGCTCTACATCTTGGCGAAACTCCTGCGCCGAAGTGACCACCGCTTCGATCGAGCCACCATATTTTCGCTTGAGCGTATCGAGTATCTCGAGCCGCGCGTTGATCGTTTCCAGTTCGGCGGGGTCAAACTCTGTCGCCTCGAGTTCGCGCGCGATCCGCGCGGCAAGTTCGTAGACGTCGCTTTGCAAGGCGCTCGCCGTCTGCGCCAGCTCGCTTAAGAGACCGCCAAGATCGGCGACGCGCTGCAACGCCGAGGATGCTGCACCCAGAGCTCCGGCAGCCGACGAATCTTCGCCGGCGACGGCGAGATGCGCATTTCGCAGTGCAAGCGCAATCTTCTCGACGTTGTCCAGAAAACGGCGCCGCTCGTTCAAACTCGCATCTTCGCCCGCGAGCGGCTTGGCCTGCTCGATCTCTTCCAATGCATACTTTGAAAAGGCAAAGCGTTCTTGCGCGCGACGCTCGCCTTCATTCAGGTCGTCCAGTTGCGCCGCGAGCTCGACGGCGCGTTGATGAAGCGCGGCCACGTTCTCGCGCATTCGCAACAGCGTATCGCCGCCATACCGATCCAGTAACTCCAAATGGTAGCCCGGTGCAAGTAGACGTTGCGCTTCGTGCTGGCCCACAATGTCGACGATCTCATCTGCGAGATCGCGTACCGCCGCCGCAGTGGTCGGACGGCCGTTCATGCGTAGAACGGACTTGCCGGCCGCGCTAACCTCACGCGCGATCGATGCCACTTCATCCGGATCGATCTCAAAGCCGGCGGCGCCAAGCCGCTCGCGGAGCTTTGCATCGGGGTCGAATTCGAGCGTTACCATCGCGCGGATGCCGCCGCGGCGCACGACATCGGCGCCCGCGCGTTCGCCAAGCACAAACGCGATTGCGCCCAATACCATCGTCTTGCCGGATCCGGTTTCACCGGTGAACATCGTGGCGCCATCAGAGAAATCGATCTCCGCGCGCGCAATCAGCTGGTAGTCGGCGATCGTCAGTCGGCGCAGCAAGAGGTTGGGGAACCTAAGCCCGGTGAGGATCTTTGATTGAAACGCCCCAGCGCATCTTGTCTTCGAGCCGTTCAAAAAAGCGCAGCCGCGACGGTCGCGCGAAGCGAACCGTATGCGGATGGCGTTCCACCGTCACCGACCCGCCCGGCGCGACGTCGCTCACCGCCTCGCCGTCGCATTCCAACTGTGCTTGCACGATCTCCGAGTCGCAGCTAATGTGAATGCGCGATTGCGACGGCACGATGAGCGGCCGGGAGAAAAGCGTGTGCGGCAACAAGGGAACGATGCCGAACGCATCCACGCGGGGCGAGATAATCGATCCGCCGGCCGAAAGAAAATATGCCGTCGAGCCCGTCGGCGTCGCCACGCAGATGCCGTCGGCGGGAATATGCGCGGCCTCTTCTTCGTTCAACCCTAAACCGAACGGAACGATGCGTGAAACCTCGCCCTTACGCACGACGACATCGTTGAGCGCGAAGAACTTCTTGCCCTCATACTCGGCCTGCAACGCGATGCGTTCTTCAATCTCTAAGCCTTTGGCAAGCAGATCGGGAAGCTGGTCGATGCGCGGATCGTCCTCGTCGAACTCCGTGAGAAATCCCAAACGTCCGGTGTTGATTCCGATAAGGGGAATTCCATCATCGACGACGACCCGGGCCGCGCGCAAGAGTGTGCCATCCCCGCCGACGGTCACCAGCAGCGCGGCGTCGGATACGGAGGCGTTCCCTGCACCCGGAAGCCGGAGATCCGATCCCGGGCAAAGCGTTATTTCATAGCCGGCCTGTTTAAACCGATTCGCGACACGAACTCCGAGCGTGCGCGAATTCTCACGGTTGACGTCCACGTAGAGAGCGATGACGCCCTTACGCGCGGCAACGTTCACGCGACCACCTCGTCGATGCGCTCATTCGTAATATTTGTGCCCGTTCGCATGAGCCGCATAAAAAACTCGCGATTTCCGGCAGGTCCCCGCAAAGGCGAAGCCACGAGAGCCGTCGCTTTCAAACCGATTTCTCCCAACGCATCCCGCGTTTCGCGCAACACCGCTCGGTGCACTGCGGGATCGCGCACCACGCCACCTCTCCCCAGTCGCTGCGGTCCGGCTTCAAATTGTGGCTTGACCAGCGCAACGATCGTTCCGCCGTCCGCCAAAAAATGGACGGCGCGCGCAACAATGGTGCGTAGCGAAATAAAGGACGCGTCAATAACCACCAGATCAAAAGGTTCAGCAAACGCATCATCGCTCAAATTGCGAAAGTTTGTGCGTTCCATAACCTTTATGCGTGGATCGTTCCGCAGCCCCCAGTCCAACTGACCATATCCGACATCCACGGCAACAACATGCGCCGCCCCGCGCTGCAATAAGCAGTCCGTAAAGCCGCCGGTGGACGCGCCAATATCGAGCGCGCTCATTCCTAGAACGCTGATGTCAAACTCGTTCAACGCGTGATCGAGCTTCTCGCCACCCCGGCTGACATACCGTCGTGGCCTTTCAATTTCAATGATGGCGTTCGCGCGCACGTTCGTGCCCGGCTTAGTCGCCGGATTGCCGTCAACCAACACGCGGCCTTCCATAATGAGGCTGCGCGCTTGCGAGCGGCTCATCGCATTTTGCTCGGCAACGATTTCGTCTAAGCGCGACACTCGCGAAATCCCTAAAAGGGGATCTCGTCTTCTGAGGTACGTGCCTCAGGTTGGGTCTGCGACTCCATCGCGCGATCGATCTGCTGCTGCGTGCCTTTGAGAAGCTGCTCACATTCGGTGGCGAGCGCTCTGCCTTCTTTAAAAAGCGCCACCGCGCGATCGAGCTCCACGCTGCCGCCCTCGAGTTCTTTGACGATTGCCTCGAGCCGCGACACCTTCTCTTCGAACCCGCTCTTCTTGGAATCAGCCATCCGGTAGCGTTTTTTCGACGCGGGCTTGCAAGCGTCCGCGTTGCACTTTCGCCTCGACAAGCGCGCCCCCAGGGACGGCTGCTGCATCGCGAACTGCGCGCCCATCGTATGTGACGATGGCGTAACCGCGCGCGAGTGGCGCTTCGGGATTGAGGCCTTCGAACCGCGCACGTAGTACTTCAAAACGCTGTTGTGCCGACTTGCTAGCGAGCGCTACGGATTGCTGCAACCGCAAGCCTAACCGCATCAGATGTTCGCCGCGTTCACTCAACCGCCGTTGCGGATTCTGGGCGTCCAGCCGATGACGCAGCCGCGCTAAACCCGACTCGCGTTCGCGCACGTTTTCGCGTACGGCCCGAAGCAAGCCCATGCGCGCGTAATCAAATCGCTGACCCTTCGTATTCAGAAGAATTGTCAACGCATGTTGCAACCGCGCGCCACTTCGCTCGACGCGGGTGCGATAGCTATCGGCAATCTCCCCGAAAAATTGCGCCGCATTGGACGGCGTTTCGCACACGCGGTCGGCCGCATAGTCACTCAGATGAACATCTTGCGCATGCCCGATTGCTGACAGCACCGGATGCTTTGACCGTACTATGGCGCGCACAATGGGTTCTAAATTAAACGCAAAGAGGTCTTCGTAGGAGCCGCCCCCGCGCGTGAGCACAACGACGTCGACATCGAGCTTCGATGCTTTGTCGATCGCTTCGGCAATTTCCATCTGCGCGCCATCGCCTTGGACGCGCGTTTCAACAAACGTCACGTCGATGAACGGTGCACGCCGCGCAATTGTCTGCAAGAAATCTTCAGCGCCGCGCCCGCGCGCCGAAACGAGCGCAAGACGCCGTGGAAATTCCGGCAGCGAGCGCTTACGCTCGGGATCGAACAATCCTTCGCGACGAAATCTCTCCTTCAGCGCTTCGAATTGCGCGTAAAGTACGCCGACGCCCGAGAGCTCGACGGTCTTGACGAACAACTGATACTGGCTGCGCTGCGAAAACGTACCATAGTCGCCGCCGGCGATGATTTCATCGCCGTCCTTGAACGGCGGTAAGCTTGCCGCATCGCTGGACCAGGAAACGCACTTCAGGACGTCCGCGCCTTCCTTGAGATCGAAGTATATGCGCCCACTCGGCTGCTTATTGAATCCGGATACTTCACCCCGCACACGCAGACCAGCCAACGTTTTATTCTGCGAAATGATGCGCTTGATATAATCGACGATGCGGCTGACGCTTTGCACCTGCTCGAGCGGAGCAGGCGGCCGCGAGAACAGCGAGTTTTGAGTCAAGGTGTTATGGCTGTTGCGGCTGCGCGGTCGGATCGGGCGGCGCGGGTGTCGGTTCGGGCGAGAATGTCGGCGCGGGCGGCATATTAGCGCCAGCCGATTGCGCATTACTTCCGCCAATCACCAGCGCTTGCGCGGCGGCCGGACGCGCTCTCCCACACGGCGTCGACGGCTCCGTGCCGCTCAAAAAGTATTCGTATGGTCCATAGCCACCGCCGCAACTTGTGACCTTTTTCACTTCGTCACCCGGGAAAACGAAGTCGTGCTTGGCGACGTTGCGCAGCGCGGCTTGCATGAAGCGCGCCCAGATCCGCGCGGGAATATTTCCACCATATGACTCGCTCATTTGATGGTAGTCGTCATTGCCGATCCAGACGGCGGTAACGAGATCGGGCGTATATCCCACAAACCATGCGTCGCGAAAATCAGAGGTCGTTCCGGTTTTTCCGGCAGCCGGACGGCCAATCACCGCATTGGGATAGCCCGTTCCGTGATTGATCACATCTTCGAGCATGGTGGTCACGACGTACGCAGTGCCCGCACTCACAACCTCATTCTGCTCTGGGTAGAGATTATCGAGAACCACGTTGCCGAGCGCATCTTTGACCACGCGGAACGGTGAGGGTGTGACGTGGACGCCTTGATTCGCCAGCGTTGAATACCCGCTGGCCTGATCGAGCGGAGTTATGACCGACGTCCCCAGCGCCAATGAAAAGTTTGCTTCGAGTGGAGACTCGACGCCCATACGATGCGCGTACTGAATGACGCGATCGACGCCGACAAGCTCGAGCAGTTTTACCGCGACGATGTTGCGGCTCTGCGCCAGCGCGACCCGTAACGAGATTGGACCCATGTAACTGTGGTCATCATCCTCGGGCGCCCACTGAGTACCGTCGCCGGCCGCGTAGCTGACAGGCGAATCGTCGATGATAGTGGTCGGAGTCATGCCGTTATCGATAGCGGTCGTATACACGTACGCCTTGAACGATGAGCCCGGTTGCCGGTGCGCCTGCCACGCGCGATTGAATTGATTGTGCAACGAGAAGTGCGTGCCGCCAATCATCGCGACAATCTCGCCGGTTGACGGACGTAACGCAACCAAGGCAGCTTGATCGGCACCGATGCCTTCGGCGTGCGAGGCATTGATGCCCCAATCCACGGCTTCTTGCGCGAGATCTTCTAAACGCGGATCGACGGTGGTAAAGACTTGTAGGCCGCCTTCATAGGTCGCTTGTTTTCCGAACTCACGCTCGAGTTGCGCGACGACGTATGTCGTGAACCACGGATCGCGAAAACCTTGCAAACCGGCCGGGCGCAAACCCGCGAGCTGCAGCGGTGCGTTGTATGCGGCGTCGGCTTGCGAGCTGCTCAGATATCCGCTCTCGACCATGCGATCGAGCACGTGTCGCTGGCGCTCGCGCGCCAACGGAAGGTTGACGTATGGCGAATAATCCGACGGCGCAGCCACTAATCCGGCGAGCATCGCCGCCTGTCCGATCGTTAAGCCGGCGGCACCGCGCCCGAAATACGTGTGGGCTGCCGCGTCGACGCCGTATGCCCCCGAACCTAAATAGATCAAATTCAGATAGCGCTCAAGGATCTCGTCCTTGGTGTAGTAGCGCTCGATCTCAATCGCGAGCAACGCTTCCTGAATCTTGCGCGAAATCGTGCGTTGATCGGTGAGGAAAAGTCCGCGCGCCAGCTGCTGCGTTATCGTGGACGCGCCTTGCACCACTCCGTGATGCGTTAAATCGGCGATGCCCGCGCGTATGATTCCGAAGAAGTCCACGCCGTGATGCCGATAAAAGTTGTGGTCTTCGTTGGCAATAAATGCATCGCGGACGACCGGCGGTATTTTGTCGATCGGCAGCCAGAGGCGGTTCTCCTTGTAGAGCGTTGCGAGAAGCGTTCCGTCACGAGCAAAAATTCGGGTCGATCGCGCCGGCTGATAATCGGCCATGCGGCTGATGTCGGGAAGGTTGCGCGAATACGCCGCGACCAACCCTGCGATCGATCCGGCAATAAAGAGCAGGATCAGAACGATCCCGACTGCGACGTACTTTAACGCGTTACGTGCTGCCATTACTCTTAGGGAACC
>DASYYA010000117.1:0-2028 GCA_035934355.1 Candidatus Rubrimentiphilum sp.
ATAAGGATGCCGGCTGCGACAACCCAAAGGCTGCGCGCCGCATCCCCCGGACGCCTAGCGAGAAGCATTTCCATACTGCACTCTCATCGAAAACCGGACGGGCGGAAGTGGCGCAGCGCCCTTGATGATTTCGGCATTTTCGAATGTCGGCACACCCACACTAGAATCGCGTGCAAGTGTTTCCAACGTGCTCGCGATTGCGGAGAGATCCGAGCTGCGCCCCGCGATCTGGAGACCGTCGGGTTGTGGCGTCACCTCGGTGAGCCATACGTTTTGCGGAAGGTTATCTGCCAGCCCGACGAGCCGGCGCGCCGTGCGGATTCCTGAAAAAACGATGGCGCGTACTTGAGAATCGAGATCAACCAAGCGCTTTACGCGAAGCGCATATGATTGTGCCGCACGGAGGCGTCTGCCTTGCGCGTCCATCTGCTGTTCGTAACGTTTCTCGAGCGTTGCCGCGTCGTTCAATCGCGTATGTTCGATTGCCCAAGCGCCGCTGACAACGCAACAAGAACAACACAAGGCCGCTAGAGGCGCTTGCAAGTGCGCGGGAATCCTCCATGAGCTTGCGCGCAGAAGCTGCGTCCGCGGCGAATGCCAATAATCAAACGCAATCATGGGCGCATTGCGAGCGAGACAGCCAAAGTCCAATCGGGCGCAGCGGCCGCGATGACATCGCGCGGATACGAAGTGCGACCGAACAATGGACTCACGATCATGTCGCACTGTATCCCGGTTGCGCTTTTAAGATCTTGAGATAAGCCGCTCAGCCGCGCTCCATTGCCGACCACCACGCCCTTTTGACCCGGCGAAATCGTACCGAAAAGCGCGATCAGGGCCGCGATCTCTCGTACCAGCTCCAATCGCGCCGGTTCGCCGGCGCCTGCCGTGCCGAGAATTCGTTTCCGCTTCTCCGCACTCGCCTCGTCGATTCTCAGATCGCTGGAGATCGCCGCCGTGATATCGCTTCCACCCGCGTACGTGTGAAATGTCTGCGACGTGGCTGCCGCATGCACTCTGGTTTGGCGTAAGCCGACGTCAACGATGAGATTGAAAGATGGAAATGCCCGCCGTAATGCATGTCCCTCATCGTCTATAGCGTCGATTCGCAATCCGGCGCGCTTTATAGCCGCTGCTCGGCTCTGCAAAACGTTCTTCCGGGCGATACCGAGTGTCCACAGCCGATTTTTTGGGTCCAGCGGCCGAACGCGAACGACCGCGTCGCCGAAATGTTCGTCAACATACCGGCGCGCCTCGAAACGCGCCGCCTTCTCGCGCTCGTAGGACGTCATCGGCGGCAACTTGAGCGGCTTCAAAAAGGCGTGCGGCGCACCAATAGCGCCGACGCAGCGGCGTTCCCGCGTCCTTAATTCGCTGACAGCATCCTCGATAAGCGCCGCGGTGTAATCGATATCAACGACCGTTCCATTTTCGATTGCGCCTGAGGAAAATTCGCGCACGGCAATCGCGCGCAAAGCCGGACCGCCTTTTTCTTTTACCGCGTGCGCGACGCGTATGCGGCTGCTTCCGATATCGATGCCCAGAGGCAGCGAATGAGCACTCATGCGGGACGGAACGCGAGCGTTGCCAGGACGCCCGCTGCCAGAAACGGCGCAAGCGGCAAGCTATCCTTGCGTGACGCTTGGTGTGTGATCAGTAGAAACGCCGCATAGGCGCCGCCCGCAACAAAAGCGATACCGATTGCCACGCAACCACGCTCGATTCCTAATAAGGCGCCGACACACGCGGCGAGCTTCACGTCGCCTAACCCCACGCCGTTACCCGCAGAGATTGCGTAAAGCACGAGGATGCTGAGCGCACCGGCGCTTGCGCCTGCTATAACCGTAACCAATTGATCCGAGGCCGCACCCGCTACCAGCGCCACCCCAAGTGCCGGAAGCGTTAACATATCGAGGACATATCCGGTCGCGATGTCGGTGAACGCACTCACCGCGACGACCGCGGTGAGCACTAAAAATACCGCCACGGTCAAGCTCCCATGACGTTCGCGCAGAAAGAGTGCTTGGA
>DASYYA010000122.1:0-14125 GCA_035934355.1 Candidatus Rubrimentiphilum sp.
CCCGCTCGCGACAGAATCTCCGCTGCCGCATCCACGTGTCCGTATACAAAATGCCCGCCGAGCCGATCGCCGGCGCGGAGCGCATATTCGACGTTGACCGTGTCACCATTCTGTAGTGAGCCCAATGCCGAACGCGCCAGCGTCTCGGGCACAACGTCAAAATCCACCACATTATGATCGATGCTCGTTACGGTTAAACAGACGCCGTTAATGGCAACTGAATCCTTGGGTTCAACGTCCTCACCCGCAGCGTCTTCGCACCGGATGCGTAACCGCGTGCCGCCATTTGCCGGCTGGACGCTTTCAACCGTGCCGCTCAAGGCGATGATGCCGCTAAACACTATGCGCGAGCGTACCGGAGATTAATGCGTCTGCCCCAAGCTGTTCCACGCGATCGATTCGTAACCGGGGATTCGCGAACACGGTATTATTGAACGCCGGCACGGCATTGGGTCCGCGCAAGAGTCGCGGCGCGATCAGGAAATGAAAGCGATCGACAAGTCCGTTCGCCAGCAAATGCGACGCCATCGTCGGCCCCCCTTCGCAGAGCAGGCTCGTGATTCCGCGTTCGCGCAGCGCATGCAACGCCGCCGCAAGATCCAGGTGGGTTGATTCACTTTCTCCTGCATAGATCACGTCTGCGGAACCTTCGAGTGCGCTGAAGCGATCGCGCGCTCCCGCCGGCGCAAGCACGATCGTCTTCGCATAACCCTTTTCCGATTTAAAAACCGCACTGCGCGCATCGACCGGCGCCGTTTCGCAGATTACGACGCGGATATATTCATGCGACCGTTTATGCGCGGGCCGAACGGTCAGCTGCGGATTGTCTACGCGCACCGTCCCCGCGCCGACGGCAACCGCATCGTGCGCGATACGCAGCTCGCGCACAAAAGAACGCGCTTCATCTCCGGTCAACCATTCTTGCACGCCGGGTTGCGACGCGATAAAACCGTCGAGAGAGAGCGCGAGCTTCAGCGAAACAAATGGACGGCGCGAACGAACGGCACGCGCAAACGGCTCGATAATGGCACCGGCGCGCGGATCATTCAAGACTTCGACACTGATTCCGCCGTCGCGCAGCTGCGCGATGCCTGCATTGTTGGTTTTGGGATTGGGATCGTGTGCGCCCGCGATGACTCGCTTGACGCCTGCGCGCAAAACCGCATCGGTGCATGGCGGTGTACGCCCGGTGTGGTTGCACGGCTCGAGGGAGACATACAGTGTTGCGCCGCGTGCGCGTTCGCCGGCGGATTGCAGCGCGTTCACTTCCGCGTGCGGCTCGCCCGCGACGTGATGATAACCTTCCGCGACAATCTCCCCGTCGCGCACCACCACCGCACCGACGGGCGGATTTGGTGACGTATTTCCGATGCCTCGCTCCGCTAACTCATACGCGCGATCGAGGAACAACCGGTCGATTGGGTTCACGCATGCCCCTTCCGCGGAGTCGGAGGCGGGTCATGCCGAAGCCAAAACCAACGCCTCACGCACGATTCCACCTGCGTTGCGGATTGCGTTTGCGCAATCTTCGAGCGTGGCGCCGGTTGTGACCACATCATCCAAGAGCGTGATCCTCTGTTCGTTAAGATTTTCGGCGCGCCAGATAAACCGCGCGCTTGCACTCAATCGAACGTCGCGAGAACGGCCGCGTTGCGAATCGCCTTTCACCTGCGCGAGACCTGGCAAAATAACCGCACGATTCGCGCAAGCGATGCGCGCCATCAACTCGCATCCGTCGAAACCGCGTTGACGCCGCCTCGCCGCCGTCGTCGGTACCGGAACGATCCCGAATCGCGGGTCAAGGTGCACTGCCAACCGTTCGGCAAACGCTTCGGCAACATCGCGTCTCCCATTTTTTAGCGCGAGAATCGCGCGCCGCAACGGTCCGTCATACGCGCCGAGCGCAAGGACTTCCAGTGTTGGGAGGTGCCGCTTGCGCAACCGGCCGTACGGCAAACATCGCTCGCAAATTCCTTTTCCAACCGTGTCACATCCGCCACATTGCGGCGGAAAGACAAAATCCAAAATTGCCCGCGTCAACATGCATGCCATTCCCGCACGGCCCCGTTCCTTAAAGACCGTTGGGGTTAAGTCGTTGCTACGATCGCGTCGATAAGTTCGGCCTTCGGCGCCACTTCATAATTCATTCCGACAATCGAATCGCGCAGGAGCGCTTCTTCTCCAATTCGCGCCCCTTCCCAAATAATGGATCGCTCGATTTGCGCGCCGTCGCGTACTTGCACGCGATCGCCGACGACCGAAGGTCCCGTGATGCGCGCGCTCTTGGCAACCGAAGCGTGCGGCGAAATCCACACATCACCGTCGACTGAAAATCCGGGCACGCGCAGTTTTCCCGAAAGCACATCGTAGGTCGCCGCGCGGTATTCATCGGGCGTGCCGATATCGTGCCAATGTGCACCGTCCGCATGAAATCCAAAAAACGCCGCGCCCGATTGTTGGAGCGAGGGAAACACATCCTTGCCGAAATCATAGAATCTGCCGCTCGGGATGTGCTCGAAAATCTCCGGAGTGAACACGTAGATTCCGGTGTTCACCAAATTGCTTTTTTCGGTTCCCTTGGCCGGCTTCTCTTGGAAGCCGGCTATTTTGCCATTGGGATCGGTAACCACAACGCCATACTGCGCGACTTCCTCTCGGCGCACCAACCCGATCGTCGCGAGCGCATCCATTTTTTTATGAAACGCAACGATATCGTCCAGGCGCATGTCGGTGAGGTCGTCACATCCGATCACCACAAACGAGTCAATTCCAAAAAACGCCTGCATTTGTTTGACTGCACCGGCGCTTCCAAGCAATTCTTTTTCGTGCAGGTATTCCAGGCGAACGCCATATGCCGAGCCGTCGCCCAGCGTGCTCGTAATCATATCGGCAAGGTAATGCACGTTGATCGCAATCTCGTCGAAGCCGTAGCTGGCGAGGTAGCGGATCAAGTGCACGGCGTTAGGCTGACCCGCAACCGGAACCAGCGGCTTCGGTACTTGTTTGGTCAGGGGATAGAGTCGCGTGCTCAATCCGCCCGCGAGAATCATTGCGCGCATTTACGTTTTGGCGCGAGCGAAACGATCGCGCAACGTTTCGCCCGCAGCGAGCATCACGAATTGCGGCAACGCAAGTTGCCGCCGCCAGCGGCGTGGCTCGCTGACGAGCCGATACAGCCATTCGAGGTGCGCTTTACGCCAACGATGCGGTGCGCGTTGTACGTTGCCACTGAGGACGTCGAACGAACCGCCCACGCCGATGCCGGCGCCGCAACCGGTTTCCTTTAAGTGATCTGCAAGCCAAAACTCTTGCCGCGGAAATCCCATCCCGACCATCAGCAACCGCGTCCCCGATGCGCGGATCTGCTGCGCGATGGTGGATGACTCATCTTCGGAAAAATATCCGTCATGCGTGCCCGCAATTTTGAGCGCGGGGTAGCGGTGGCGCAGCGCGTTGGCAGCTCGATCGGCAATGCCCGGACTTCCACCCAGCAGATAGATCGCCAAATCTTCTTGCGCTGCGCGCGCGCACAGATGTTCGATCAGCTCCACTCCGGTCACGCGCTCGCGCAACCGTGCGCCACGCATACGCGCGACCGCAAGTAAACCCACCGTATCGCACAGGGACAACGCACACCGGTTGATGATTTCGCGATACCGTTCGTCTCGCTGCGCATAGACCACCATCTCGGTTCCGAGCGTGACGATCTGCGCCCCCGATCCTGCTCGCGCGAATTCAATGATCGCTTTGGTGGCCTCGTCCGCACCGAGCAGATCCAGCTTGCAACCTAAGATAGTCATTCCGAGGAACGAGGGACCCCGAGGAGCGCCAGCGACGAGGGGCTCATGATAATACAGTCTCCCGATACGGCGTAAGCAGTGGCTCCAGCTTACTTGCGAGCGTTTTGGGCATTGAATCGAGCGGCAACCGGCACTCGCCCACGTTGAACCCGAGCTGCTTCATCGCCCACTTCATTGGGATCGGGCTCGTCGTTGCAAACAGCGCATCGATCAATGGCAATAGCGAAAGGTGAATCCGCGCAGCTTCCGCATTGTCGCCATTTCGATTTGCCTCAACCATCGCGACATATTCGCGCGAACACAGATGGCTCGCAACGCCCACGACGCCGTCGGCGCCCATCGCCAAACACGGCAGAAACAAATGATCGTCGCCCGCCCATACGATGAATCCCGGATCGCGATCCCGCAGGACGTAAGCGATTTGCTTCAGATCGCCGCTCGACTCTTTCACCCCGGCGATGTTCTTGTGACGCTGCGCCAGCTCGAGCAAGGTTTCAGGCAACATGTTCGCACCCGTCCGCCCCGGAATATTGTAAACGATAACGGGCAGCCGCGTCGCTTCGGCAATCGCGCCAAAATGCGCGAGCATGCCGCTCTGCGGCGGTTTGTTGTAATACGGAACCACCGCGAGAATCGCGTCGGCGCCGGCTCTCTCGGCGGCTTTCACCGATTGCACCGAGTCGCGCGTATCGTTACTGCCGGCGTTGGCAATAACCGTAGCGCGATCGCCGACGGCTTCTTTCACTGTCGCAAACAAGCGCAACCGCTCGTCAGGCGTTAACGTTTGGCCCTCGCCGGTTGAACCGGCGATCACGAGTCCATCATTGCCACGCTCATTGAGCCAATTCGCGAGTCGAGCCGCTTCGCGATAATCCACCTCGCCGCTCGCATCGAAGGGCGTGATCATGGCGGTGACGATAGCTCCAAGTTTCTTCATTATAAGAGGCACCCGTTCGCCATCCGTGCTTGTCATCCTGAGCAGCGCACCGTAGGTGCGCGTAGTCGAAGGGCGGCCGAGCGAAGTCGAGGCCCACCCTAGGAAACATCCCGGCAACAACCGTATGCTACCGTGCGCCGATGGAATACTCGACTAACGACCTTATGGCAGCAATCGTCGACCTGCGCGACGCGACCGCGCGTGGGTTCGAAAGAGTTGACCGGCGCTTCGAGCAGCTGGAAGACAAGATGAGTCGCCGGTTCGATTCCGTCGAATTACGATTTGACGCTTTGGAGAAACGCGTCGGAGCTTTAGAACAGGGTCGCTAAGCTCGGCGCGCTCGCAAGCAGCGCGGTAAGCGCTTTGGGCTCGGCCAAAAATGCATCGTGCCCGTGATCCGATTGGATCTCCCGATATTCCGAATCGTAACCCAGTCTCGCAAAACGCTCCGCAGCCGCGCGTACATCGCCCGGCTCAAATAACCAATCCGAGCTAATGCCGACAAAGAGTAGTTTCGGCTGTTGGTCATCCCGAGGAACGAGGGACCGCGAGGTACGAGCGGCCGCGTGATCCCGCACGTCAAATGAGTCCATCGCGTGTGTGAGCGCAACATAACTGCGTGGGTCCATGCGCGCTTCGAAAAGATCGGCCTGATGCTCTAAGTAGCCCTCGACGTCGAAACGAAAGCGTCCTTTGCGATCGGGTCGCCGCTCGTGCCGCGAACGTAAGAGCTCCGAACTCTTGTACGACAGCATCGCGATCTTACGCGCAACGCGCAACCCAAGTGCCGGATCGATCGCAATGGCATCGCGCTGAATCGCATTGAGCGCAATCCCCATGGCCGACTGATGATCGTGCGCGCCCAACATCACGGCATGCTTGACACGATGCGGACAATCGAGCGCCCATTGCAGAGCTTGCATGCCGCCGAGCGATCCGCCGATAACGACGTCCACTTCCGCAATGCCGAGCGCGTCGAGTGCGCGCGCTTCGGCCGCCACGATGTCGCGCACCGTGACGCGCGGAAACGGGTCAACGGTTTGCGGTCCGCTCGAGCCATAACAGCCGCCGAGCGTATTGATGCCGACGATGCAAAACCGGTTCGGATCGAAGAGTTGACCGTCGCCGACCATTCCGGGCCACCAGTCGGCAACGCGGCTGCTCCCCGTCAACGCGTGCGCAACCAAAACCACCGGGAGCGATCGATCGCCGTAAATCGTAACGCGCTGCTCGACCGCTTCCAAGCGATGACCATCGAAGAACTCGAGCGGACCGATCGCAACGGTCATCTCTTCGATAAGGCCCACCTTCATTAAAGCTAGGCTTCGACCAAGACCGGCGCGCGGAATGTTGCCGGCAAATGCGCGGGCGCGTAGAGCACCGGGTAGCCGGCAAATGCTGGAAATTGTGCAAATGCCGGTTCGATTTCGAGCGGCGCATCTAAGTGCGTGCCCGGCAAGCGCGTAACGCCGTGGCGTTCTGCAATCGCGCGCATCGTCGAAACAACGTCGCCGATCACCGCCGCTGCACTGGGTTCCCGTCCTGCACCTGCACCGGTGAAGAGTAACGGGCCCGAGGATGCGCCGACGACGCGCACGGCGTTGTCGACGCCCTTCACCCGTGCGAATACGTGATTGAACGGCACGAGTACCGGCGCAACTTCGGCACACAACGCGCCGCCGTCTTTACGCGCATAGGCGACGAGTTTCAGTTCGTAGCCGTGTTGGCGCGCCTGCCGCACCGAAGCTGACGTGATGCCCGTAATGCCGCGGCGTGGAATGCGCGGCGACACGACCGCTTCGCCAAACGCATGCTGAATCAGAATCGCGAGCTTGTGCGCCGCGTCAACGCCTTCGATGTCGTTGCGCGGATCGGCCTCAGCGTACCCTTCGCGCTGCGCCGCTGCCAGCGCCGCAGGAAATGTCTGCCCTTCGCCCAATGCGCCCAAGATAAAGTTACACGTGCCATTGAGCACGCCACCGATCTCGAGAATCTCATCGCCGCCCAACGCATGCTGCAGAACGCTGATGATAGGAACGGCGCTCGCAACCGCCGCTTCGTAGCGCAACGTAACGCCCTTGGCTTCGGCGAGTGCGCGTAAACGCGGCCCCTGCGTCCCGATCGCATCTTTGTTGGCCGTCACGACGTGCTTGCGCAATTCGAGTGCGCGCTCGATGCAATCCAGCGCGACGGTTGTGCCGCCCATGCATTCGATCACGACGTCGACGCGCCGATCTTCAACCAGCGCGAACGGATCGCACGAACGGTTAGCAACGCCGTGGAGGGTGAATTTTACGCCGGCGCGGCGTTCGATTTGCGCACGGCGTTTTGCGAGCAGGGCAGCGACTCCGCCGCCGACGGTTCCGTGGCCCAGCAGGGCCACACCGATAGTTGATTCCATCTTCTGCCTCCTTGTAAGACGGGAAAGCGAAGTGACGTTACGCTACGACGGCGTTTTGTTCTTCTTCTACATACGGAATGCTGTCGAGTGCCGCTGCCAGATCGTCGGTGAGGTCGGCGCTGTCCTCAATGCCGACCGAGAGCCGCAGCAAATCACCGGTAATGCCGAGCCGTAATCGCTCAAGGGGTGTCAGCGACGCATGCGTCATCACCGCAGGACTGCAGATGAGCGACTCGACGCCGCCGAGTGACGTCGCGAGGTTGAAGATTTTCGTGGCGCGGGCGACGGCTTTGGCGCGTTCGACTCCGCCGCGAATGCGGACCGAAACGATTCCGCCGAAGCCGCTCATTTGCCGCCGCGCAAGTTGGTGCTGCGGATGCGTCGGCAGCCCGGGATAATAAACGTCCGAAACATCGGTACGCTGCGTCAAGTAATTGGCGACTGCAAACGCGTTGGTTTCATGCGCGCGCATCCGCACCGCCAGAGTCTTGGCGCCGCGCAAGGTGAGATAGGCATCCCACGGGCCGGGAATCGCGCCGACCGCATTTTGATGGAACGCAATTTCAGCGTGGAGATCGGCGTTGTTGGTGATCACGACGCCGCCGACGACATCGCTGTGGCCGCAAATATATTTGGTCGTGGAGTGCATCACCACGTCCGCGCCGAGCAGCAGCGGCTTCTGAAAGAACGGCGAGACCAGCGTATTATCAACCGCCAGATACTGTCCGGTCCGTTTGAGCGCAGCGATTGCGGCAATGTCGACGATCCGTAACAACGGATTGCTCGGCGTCTCAATCCAAAAAAGCTTCGTGTTTGGCTGGATCGCCGCTTCCACCGCATGCAGGTCGCACATATCCACAAACGTCGTCGCGATGCCGTACTTGCTCAGCACCTTCGTGAAGAAGCGATGCGTACCGCCGTAAATATCCAGGGTGGCGACAATGTGATCGCCGGTTTGCAAGGGAGCACAAACTCCTGCCACGGCCGCCATTCCCGAACCGAAGGCCGACGCAAAACGCCCGCCCTCGAGTGCGGCGAGTTGCGCTTCCAGCGCGCTGCGCGTCGGGTTCACCGTCCGTGAGTAGTCGAAGCCTTTGGTGACGCCGACGTCGGATACGGTAAAGGTCGCCGTCTGATAGACCGGGACGATCGTCGCGCCGGTGGCGCTGCACGGATCCTGGCCGCTGCGAATGGCGCGCGTTGAAAAACCGCGGCCCTTCACCTGGCCGTTCACAGAGTGGCCAAATGGCATATCTGGCATGAGTTGCACTCCTTTCAAAGCAAAAGCCCCCACTTTTCACGGTGGGGGCCTTTGTGCGTTCTGTAGTCGTCGAAACCTTACGAGAAAGCCGGCCTCCACCGCTGCCTAATGGCGCGGGTCATCATGGCGGACATGCCTATAGTAAAGTTGTCGGCTGACATTTTGGCGACCTTAACACGTTTTGCGCGTAAGTGTCAATATTTTACCTGTGGTCATGCCGACGAAGGAGGCACCGCGAGGGACGAGCGGCCCCGAGGAGCGCCCCGACGAGGGGCGCTTATTCGGCAGGCAAATCTATCCGGTAAATTATCTCTAGATCGCCCGGATCGACGTCGATGGACCCCGCCTTGCGATAACCGCGTTTAGCGAAAAATGCGTGCATAGCGGAGTGGCTTTCGTTTGTTGAGCTATAAAGGCTCGATCCCGCAGATTGCTTTTCGACATGCTCATACAACGCTGAAGCAATTCCTCGCCGCCGATGCTGCGAGTCCACAACGACAAGCCACACACACGGAAGTGAAAAGAACTCGCGGTTCCATACGATGAAACCCACGAGCCCCCGCTCCTCGGCAACCACGATACTGCCCGCGGCAAGCTGCCTCTCTAGGTATTCACTCTTGTCCCAGGGCGTTTGCTGCGCGAGGCTTAGAATGGCGGATAAATCGCGATCGCTCGCCGATCTTATGACCATTTAGCCGGAAGCGCGGCGCTATTTCTCCTCGCGGATTTCGAACGTATTGCTTCCCTTAGAATGAATCGTGCACGGCCCCGGTGTGCCCGCGTGTTCGACGTCCCACCGGTCGCCAAACGTTTTTGCAACGCGATGGACATTGATTAAGCAGGTCGCGCCGGTTTTTTTGTTCTTAAACCTGATATTTGCCTGTTGTCGCATACCGAGCGGGCATTGAAACGTTTGACCCCTTATCGAACACGGTTTTGGCGCGGGTGATTGCGGCCAGAGATTGCCCGTACCGTGGATCCAGGCATCGGCGAGAGCGACCACTGGGAACGACGCCACGAGGAATGCCGCCACCACCGGAAATAAAAAACGCAGGTTTTTCATAAGGGCTCGCTTTCGAGATGGAATTCGTCGTGTACTGCTTGCTCGGCGCGCGCGGCGTCGTCGGCCGGAACGAGGATCGAAACCGTGATGTTGCTATCGGTGGCATGGATGATCTCAACATTGACCGCGGAGAGCGCGGAAACGATGCGATGGATCACGCCGGGCTCATCGCGCATGCCTTCACCGACGACCGAAAGTTTCGAACACGCTTCGCGCACCCTGACGGCGAGATTCAGGTCGCCTAAAAGCTGGCGAATCTCCTCGCCGCGATCGCCCTCGACCACAAACATGACGCCGGCTTGATTGATCGTCACCTGATCGATTGAAATGCCCGCTTCGGCGAGGCGGCCGAACATTTGAATCTCGACCTGCATGCGCCGCGCGCGATCGTCAATGTCGCCCCGAATCACGCGAATCCAGGTAACGCGCCCGGATGCAGTCACGCCGGTAACCGGACGCCGGTGCTCGGCGCTATCGTCAACGATCGTGCCTTCACCCGAGGCCAAATTGCGGATTGCGTATGGCGTGCGCGTGCGGTGCGCGTAGTCGGCGGCTTTGTGGTGCATCACTTTGGCGCCGTGCTGTGCGAGTTCGGTCATCTCTTCGAGGCTGGCGCGATCGATCGTATGCGCGCCGGCGATGCGGCGCGGATCGCCGGTCATCGCGCCCGCAACGTCGGTGTAAATATCGATGCGCTCGGCTTCGAGCGCGTGACCGATTGCTATCGCGCTCAGATCCGTTCCGCCGCGCCCGAGCGTCGTAATCTCACCCGCTTCGCTCACGCCTTGAAAACCGGCAACTACCGGAACCGCATTCGCTGCGAGAACATCGCGCACGCGCTCGGGCTCGATGCGCAAGATTTTCGCATCGCCATGCGCGCGATCGGTCACGATTCCGGCCTGCGCGCCGGTCAATGCAATTGCGGGAATCCCGTCGCGTTCGAGTTCCGCGGCAAACACCGCGGCAGAGATCATCTCTCCGGACGCGAGCAAAAGGTCGGCATTCGGTCCGGACCGCGCGCCGTCGGCGAGGGCGAGCAGCGAATCGGTCGCATATGGTTCGGGCGCGCGGCCCATGGCCGACACAACTGCCACGGGCGATTCGCCGCGTTCCAGTGCGCCGCGCACGCGCGTGGCGGCGATCGCACGATTCTCCGGCGTTGCGAGCGACGTTCCGCCGAACTTGAGCACTGCTATTTTCATAGCATGCCGCGTTCTAATAACAACTCGAGAATTTGAACTGCGTTGGTGGCGGCGCCTTTGCGCAACTGATCGCCGACCACCCACATCGCAAACCGGTTTTCGGCGCCCGGGCGCGCGCGCAAACGCGCGACGTGCACGACGTCGGTTCCCTCAACATCTCGCGGCGTCACGATCCCCGTCTTGTGGAACAGTACGCCCGCAACATCACCGAACGCGCCGTCGAGCTGCTCGAGGGACGCATCGCGCTCGGTTTCAAAGAACACCACTTCCGAATGTGCCGTGCGGACCGGTACGCGCACCGCCGTCACGGAAATCGCAAGGTCCGGCAGCTCCAGAATCTTGCGCGTTTCCTCGATGACCTTTACTTCTTCACCGGTATTGCCGGAATCGTCGAACCCGCCAATCTGCGGAATGACGTTGCCGATGATCGGGCCTTTACCCGCATCAAATTCATCGAGCGCTTCACGCCCTGCGCCGCTCACAGCTTGATAGCTCGCAACGCTCACCGATGTCAACCCCGCGACGTTGCGAATCGGCGCCAGTGCCATGCACAAGATGATCGCAGTGCAATTTCCGACGGGCAATAGGCGGTTTTCCGGCTTTAGCGCGTGCGCGTTAATTTCAGGGATGAGCAGCGGTACTTCGGGGCGCATGCGATAGGTCGAGCTGTTGTCGATCACCACGCCGCCGCGCGCGAGAATTGCCGGCGCAAACTTTTCGCTCGCTTCTTCGGAGCCGGCAAAAAATACGGCCTGGAACGGCGCCAGCGCTTCATCTGAAGTCGCCTGCACGCCGTTGCGCGCCCGGGATGCAAACAGCCCGAGCTCGTCGATGGGAACTTTTCGTTCGCGCAAGACGCGAATGATGGTCTCACCCACGACGCCGGTCGCGCCGACCACCGCAATATTCATAACGGCAGCCCAATCCCCAGTGACGGCAGCGCGCGCACGTGCCGGATCGCCGAAAGGATTCCGGGAGCAAACGATTCGCGCGAAAACGAGTCGTGGCGGATCGTGAGCAGCTCGCCGGCGTTGCTGCAGATCACTTCATGGTGTGCGAGCGCCCCCTGCATGCGCAAACTGTGAATCGGCACCTCGGCGCCGACGGTTTCGCGGATACGCGCGGCCGCTGCGGTGGCGGTGCCGCTGGGCTTATCGCGCTTTTCGGCACGATGCACTTCAATGATCTCCACCGATGGGAAGAATAACGCGGCCTGTTCCGCAAAGCGCATCATGAGCACCGCGCCGATCGCAAAGTTTGGAACGATCAGCGCGCCAACGCGTTTCTTGTCGCACAGCGCAAGCAGCGCGCCGCGCTCTTCATCGTTCCACTCGCTCGAACCGACAACGGGGGAGATTCCGCGCTCAACCGCGGTCCGCGCGACAGTTTGCGTCATCGGGCGCGGCGTGAAATCCACGATAACCTCGGGCTGGCGCTCGTCGAGCAGCTGCTCCAGATTGTCGTAAATACCCATTGACTGATCGGCAATCCGCGCAAAACCGCCGGCATATTCGATATCCGGTTGATCTTGGATCGCGTCGAATGTCAATCGGCCCATATTGCCGAGCGCACCGCTAATTGCGACTTTCACTTGGCGTTCCGACTTCGCTCATCGCCCCTTTGGTCATTCCGAGGAACGAGGAACCGCGACGTAGGAGCGGCGGAACGAGCGGCTTAGAGCTTCTCTAATGGCGCTATTAGCGGTGATAGAGGACGGCCAGAATCGTCGTAATCCAGGACGAACCGATCAGGCCGAACAGCCAAATGAACTTCTGATCGATTTGCCCTAACCGTCCGTCGATTTGCCCGAACCGGCTATCAACCTGTGCAAAGCGGCTTTCCATCTTCAGCTCAATCGAATTGAGCCGCTGATCGATACCGTTAAGGCGATGACTTATCTGCTCATACGCACCTTCAAGGTGCGCCATTCGAATTTCCAAGGGTTGCGCGCTCACTTCCGCTCCTTTGCCATCTGCCCCTAGTTGTGCCCGCCATGATACAAAAATGAAAAACGCTGCCATAAGCAGCGTCATCTTGTCATTCCGAGGAACGAGGAACCGCGACGTAGGAGCGGCGGAACGAGCGGCTTAGAGCTTCTCCAATGGCGCGTACTTCAGCATCACCATCTTCTGCCCGACGTTCGGAAAATCGATGGTCACCAAACCGTCCCCGCCGGCGCCGATGACGCCCGCGATCTTACCTTCGCCCCATTTGGGGTGGCGCACGCGATCGCCGGCTTGCAGATTCATCGACATGCCTGCGCCCGCCGATTCGTGGATCGCAACTTCGCGCCAGCGGCCGCCGGATGGGCGCGGCAACGCGATGCTGCCAAGCATTTCGATATTCGGCATCTCTTCCAAGAAACGCGATTTCGGGTGCGCGAATGTGTTGCCGAAAAGCGTACGGCGTTCGGCATACGATAAGAACAGGCGATCTTTGGCGCGGGTCACGCCGACATAGGCCAGGCGGCGCTCCTCTTCAAGCTCGGTCATGTCAACCAGCGCACGCGAATGCGGGAAAACGCCTTCTTCGAGTCCGGTTAAAAAGACGCTGGAAAATTCTAGGCCTTTGGCGCCGTGCATCGTCATCAGCGTCACATACGACGTTGACTCATCGAGCGTGTCGAGGTCGCTAATGAGCGCGATGTTTGCCAGAAAACCGGAGAGCGTCGCTTTTTCGTCGCCGCTTTCGTACTCGCGGGCGACGCCCACGAGTTCCTCGAGATTCTCAAGGCGCGTGCGCGCTTCGGGCGTATCCTCGTTGCGCAACTCGCGCGCATAACCCGACTCTTCCATCACCGCAATCAAAAGATCGGCAATTGAGAGCTGCGCCATCCGCGAACGGACCGATTCGATCAGTTCGGCAAAACGCTCGAGCTCGCGCGTCTTCTTCGGTACCGCGCGTTTGAGCAATTCCTTATCGAAAACCGCCTGGCCGACCGGAACTTTCGCCGCATCGGCGGCAGTGACCAAACTTGCCAGCGTCTGCGATCCGATGCTGCGGCGCGGGACGTTGACAATGCGCTTGAACGCAATCGCATCCGCCGGATTTTCGATGTAGCGCAGATAGGCGACCACATCTTTGATTTCGGTGCGCGCGTAGAAACCAACGCCGCCGACCACGCGGTACGGAATACCTTCAGCGATAAACGCTTCTTCAAAAACGCGCGACTGCGCGTTGGTGCGATAAAGCACCATGAAGTCGCTGTACGATGCGCCTTCGCGCACCAGTTCTTTGACTTTTTCGACGACATAGCGCGCTTCAGAGCGTTCGGTGTCCGCGGCGAACGCCGTGATATTGTCGCCGGCGTCGCGATTGGTGAAGAGTTTTTTGGGAGCTCGCGTCTGATTGTTGGCAACCAGCGTGTTGGCCGCATCGAGAATCGTTTGCGTACTGCGATAATTCTCTTCGAGCGTAAAGACTTTGGCGCCCGGAAAGTCTTCCTCGAAGCGCAAGATCAT
>DASYYA010000144.1:0-21417 GCA_035934355.1 Candidatus Rubrimentiphilum sp.
ACTATCGAAAAGCGCGGAGTTCGCCTTGGGAAAGGTGCACGCGAACTGGCAGCACTACTCGATCGCGGCGTTAGCCGCCAGGGATTTTATTTGGCTGACTCGTTCGACGCAACGCTCGCGCAAGCCAGGCACGAACTACGATCGCGTGACGCGGAGTATGTCAAACTGCGCGACGCGCTGGCGCAGCGCGTCGCCAAGAAGTTCGGGCGTGAAATCGAGAGCGATGAATTTATCGTCCCACGCGCCAGATACACGAAAACTCAAGGCGTGGGCGTGATTGACGAGCAGCCCACGTACCTCTTGTGTACGCTCGAACTCGACGAGCCCGCATCGGACGCTCTGAAGAAACGCGAGGCCGCGGCGCGCGCCGTCGCAGAGGCGGAAGATCGTGTGCGAGCCGCGATTACGGATACAATTGCAAACCGGCGCCCCGAGCTCCGACTGCTCGCGGAGGCCGCTCCGCAAACGTCGAAGGTCTCGCAATGGATCCGCTGATCATTACGGTTGCACCGGTCGGCGCGGAACTCACTCCGGATCAAACACCGCATCTGGCCGTTACGCCCGATCAACTGGGCAGAGTCGCTGCCACTACTCGTGAGGGCGGCGCGTCGATCATCCACGTGCATTGCCGCAACGACGACGGGACCAACACGCACGATCCGGCGCGGTTTGAACAAGCGCACAATGCAATCCGCGCGAACAGCGATCTGATCGTACAATTTTCTACCGGCGGCGCGATTGGGATGACGCCCGAAGAACGGGCCGGCGTTCTCGACCTGCGTCCCGAGATGGCAACGCTCACATGCGGATCGGTGAACTTCGGCGACGATATCTTCGAAAACAGTTTTCCGATTATGCGCCTGTTGTTAAAAAAGATGAACGAGCTCGGCGTCAAGCCGGAACTCGAGATCTTCGACAAGGGTCACATCTCAAATGCACGCCGTTTGGAGAAAGAACGGCTGCTGAAGTTTCCGGCCCATGCGGATTTCGTTCTCGGTGTTCCGGGCGGCTTGGACGCAAGCGTTTCGAATCTCTGCGATTTGGCCGATTCATTGCCGCCGGGGTGCACTTGGTCGGTTGCCGGTATCGGGCGCGCGCAGCTTCCGCTGGCGATGGCCGCGATTGCCATGGGTGGACACGTTCGTGTCGGTCTCGAGGACAATATCTACTATTCAAAAGGAAGACTGGCGACCAATTACGAGCTGGTCGCGCGCGTGGCTCGCATCGCTGCGGAGCTTGGCCGGCCGGTGGCGACTCCCGATCAGGCGCGCGAAATGCTTGGCCTGCGGCCGCTACAGGAGACGGCTTCCGCCCCTAAAAGCTAACGCGTCTTGTTTACATACGTCATCCGGCGGACGTTCCAAGCCATTCCGCTGCTGCTGCTGATCTCGCTCATTCTTTTCTTGATCGTGCACAGCGCGCCGGGCGGCGGCCTCGGACCGTACTTGCAAAATCCGCATATCACGCCTGCAGATATCGAGCGGCTGAAACACAATCTCGGCTTGGACCGGCCGCTGCCGGTACAGTATGTGAGTTGGCTGGGCGAAGTGCTGCGCGGCGACTTCGGTTACTCGACCAGTAATTCGGAGCCGGTCTTCAATGCGATTATGGAGCGGCTGCCGTCGACGCTCTTACTCATGGGCACGGCCTACTTCATTGCGATTGTGATCGGCGTTTCGGCCGGGCTCTTTGCCGCCGTGCGGCCGTACTCGATCTGGGATTATTTCATTACGACGTTTGCATTCTTTGGTCAATCGATGCCCGTGTTTTGGCTTGCGCTGATGTTGCAGCTGGCGTTCGCAGTCCACGGTATTCCGTTGCCCTTCGGATACATGATTCAGTTGCCGTCGGCGGGGATCTCGAGCTCGGACACGTTCGATATCGGCGATCGCATCACGCATTTGATCTTGCCCGCAATTGCGCTCGCGTTCTTAAACATTGCGCTCTACAGCAGATTCATGCGCAGTTCGATGCTGGAAGTGATCAAGACCGATTATATGCGCACCGCGGCCGCTAAAGGGCTAAGCTTTCGCACGGTGCTGTTCAAGCATGGCCTGAAGAACGCGCTCATCCCGCTCGTGACCGTGACGGCATTATCCCTCCCCGGTTTGTTCGGCGGCGCGATCGTAACCGAAACGATCTTTGCATGGCCGGGTGAAGGCCGGTTGTTTATCAATGCGCTCGGGCAAGAAGATATCGCTGTCTTAATGGGTTATCTCATCGTGAATGCATTTTTGGTTGTCTTTTTTAACTTACTGGCCGACGTTCTATACGCTTGGCTTGATCCGCGCGTGAAGTACGACTGATGGCACTTGCAGCACCGATCAATCAACCCGTGGTAGCCGATGACTCCGTCGTTATCAGCAAGGTTACGGTTTGGAGACGCTTCCGCCGCCACCGAATGGCCATGGCAGGCGCGGTCGTGCTGCTCATCATGGTGCTGGTCGCAATTTTCGCGTGGAAGCTCGCGCCTTACGATCCCAACGCCATCGACGAAGTCCACTGGCAAGGGAACCCGGTCGCGCCGTGTTTTCAAAATGCGGCGCAATGTGGCGGCCATCTGTTGGGCTTGGATGAAAACGGCCGTGACGAGCTTTCGCGTTTAATGTTCGGAGCGCAGATCTCGTTAACGGTAGCCGTATCTGCGGTTTTGATGGAGTTGATCATCGGTACGTTGCTCGGCGCCCTCGCCGGCTATTATGGCGGGTACGTTGACTATTTTCTCATGCGCGTCACCGACGTGTTTTTATCGATCCCGCTCTTGCCGCTGCTGCTCGTACTCACCGGAATCGTGGCCGCGAGCTCGACCAAAGCTGCGTTAAGTTTTCAAGTCATTGTGATCATCATCGGTGGGCTCTCATGGCCCGGGGTCGCGCGCTTGGTGCGCGCGTCCTACCTCTCGTTGCGCGAACGCGAATATACCGAAGCGGCGCGCGCCGTTGGCAACGGGGATTTGCGCATCATGCTGCGCCATCTGCTGCCCAACGCCATGGCGCCGATTATCGTGCAAGCCACCCTCGACATCGCGAACGTCATTATCGTCGAGTCCGTGCTCTCGTTCCTGGGTTTTGGGATTCAGCCGCCGACGGCGTCGTGGGGTAACATGCTCTCCAACGCCGAGGCGACGCTCCAGGACCAGTGGTGGGCCGCGGTCTTCCCGGGGCTTTGTATCCTTTTTACGGTCCTCGCGATTAACTACATCGGCGACGGCCTCCGCGACGCATTAGATCCCAATGCTATCCAATAAAAGGTAGGCCTTGACCAAGGCCGCGCCCAGGCGATAGACTTTGCGGGGCCTCGGCATGCGCGAGTGGCGAAATTGGTAGACGCACTAGCTTGAGGGGCTAGCGCCCGCAAGGGCGTGCTGGTTCGAGTCCAGTCTCGCGCAGTTTCTTCATTAAAAGAAGACGGCAAGTTGAAACCCTTGGTGACCCGGCGCCGTATTGTCGGGGAAGGAAACCTTTTTAGAGTATGTGGCTGACCCGGTTCGCGATTAGTCGTCCGATCATCACCGCGATGGTTTTTATAGGCCTCGCGCTTTTTGGCATTATCTCGTTTTTGCAGCTCGGGCGCAGCTCCAATCCACCGGGTACAGAGTTTCCGGTCGTTGTCGTAAGCGCGTTTTATCCAGGCGCGTCGCCCCAAGACATGGAGCGGATGATCGTCAAGCCGATCGAAGATCAGATGTCCGGCATCGACAACTACGATCACATGACCGCGACGGCGCAAGAAGGCACTGCCAACGTTGCGGTTTATTTCAAACTTGGAAGCAACATCGATCTCGAGGCCGTTGACGTTCAGCGCCGCACCGATACGGCGCGCGTTTTTATGCCGTCCGATTTGGATCCGCCGACGGTCATAAAGGCCGGCCAGGCCGAACCGCCGCTGCTCGACATCGCCGTCAGTTCCACCTCGCTGTCGCAAACGCAGATCGCGGACATCGTCAACAATCAAGTTACGCCGCTGATTCAGCAGATTCCGAACGTGCAATCGGTCAACGTGTACGGCTCGTCCAACCGCGAGTTTCACGTCGAACCGACGGCGGCGCAATTGCTGGGAACCAACGCCACACTGAGTGACGTCTTTACGGCAATCGCCAGCGATAATCTCAATGTGCCAGGCGGCATTATGACGCAACCGACGCAAGAAGCGACGGTTGCGATTCACTCATACATCAACGGCACCAGCGACATTCTCGGCATCCCACTTGCGGTCCCGAACTCTTCACAGAAAAATTTGCGCATTGGAGACGTGGCCAACGTCTACGATAGTCACGTCGAGATGCGTACGATTTCGCACTTCAATGGAAAACCGCGCGTCTACATTTCGATTAATCCGACGCTCGATGCGGACCAGATAAAATCTACGCAGATTGCGCGCGCGCAGCTGAAAACCATCGAAGCTCGCTTCCCGAAGCTCCAGTTTACCGAAGAGGACGCACAGGCCGATATCACCGCCAAAGAGCTCTGGGGCGTCGGTCAATCGCTCCTTGAAGGCATCTTCCTGACGGCGATCGTCATGATGCTGTTCTTGCATGCGTGGCGCAATGCCGTCGTCGTGCTGGTCGCGATCCCGAGCTCGATTCTCTCGACCTTCATTCTGATGAAGATGTTCGGATTCCACATCGACGACTTGTCCATGATGGGATTGTCGCTCATCATCGGCATCTTGGTCGACGACTCGATTGTCGTCCTTGAAAATATTACGCGACATCGAGATTTGGGTCAGAACCCCATTGACGCCGCGATCAACGGCCGAACCGAGATCGGCGGCGCCGCGGTCGCCATTACAATGGTTGACGTGGTCGTCTTTCTGCCGATTGCGTTCATGCCCGGCATCGTCGGCGAGTATCTGAAAGAATATGGCGCGGTCGTCGTCACGGCGACACTCTTCTCGCTCTTTGTTTCCTTCACGCTCACGCCGCTTTTGGCGGCGAAGTGGAGCATGCTCAAGCGCTCCGAAGGCGATCCGAAATGGGTGCGCGCTTTGGACAACCGTTTCTTGGATGCGGTTTTGCTGATCGTCTCGATCGGTATGTTCATGCTGGGCAACGCGACCGGCTGGTTCTTACTCAATGTCTTCGCCGTGTTCATCGTCGCGTTGCTCATCTTGAATTTCATCGTGCATCGCTATGAAGCGTTCACCGAGTTCTATCGCGAGAAGCTCTTGCCGTTTGCGCTCGCGCACGGTAGTTTCGTCGTCTTTGCATGCGCGGTGTTGCTGTTGAACGCCATGATGCTTGTCGGCGGCGGCGGTCTTCCGATCATCATCGCTGATTTCGGAATAGTTTTATTAACCGCTATGACCTACGGGGTCGCGCTTCTTTTCCGGTTGTTTGGCTGGAATAAGTTACGAAGCGACAATCCGGTCAAAAGCTTCCTATTTTCGTGTCTGAGAGGATTTAGTTCGCTTGGGACCTACAGGCCGCTAACCATAACGACGCTGACGGCGCCCCTCGCACTCGGAATCATCATGTCGTTGCTCGGCGGGATCAGCTTCGATTTCTTTCCAGCCCAACAGACCGGCGTCATCAGCATGACGTTGAGCTATCCGTCGGGCACGCCGATCGCGACAACCGCCAGATATGTCACACGACTCGAGGATGCGATCCTGAAGCTTCCGGGGATGAAATCGGTCAGCTCGACCGTTGGAGTAAAACCGTCCGGCTTTGGATCGACCACCGGCGGAAATTTCGCGCGCCTCACGGCGCAACTCGACGACAACCATACGAAACAGACGAACAAGGCCGTCGATCAAATTCGCAAACTCGCATATCTGGTTCCAGGCGGAGATCTCCAGGTTGCACAAGAGGGCGGCAACGGTTCGGCAGTCTTTTATGCTTTCACCGGGCCCGAAGATCAGATCGGACCCGCCGCTGAAAAAGTTGCGAAGTACTTGCGTACCTTGCCCGGGACCGTGAACGTGCAGACCTCGGCGGAGATTGCGGCGCCGCGGCTCAACGTCGACATCGATCCCGGGAAAGCGACGCTGCTCGGGGTGCAACCGTCGGCGGCGGCTAATGTCGCGCGCATTGCCGTTGACGGCGCGGTGGCAACCAAAGTGCGCACGCCTAACGGTCTCGTTGACGTTCGCGTGCAGTTCCCACAGGGGCAACGCAACACGATTGCAGATCTCAGCCAAGTGCGCGTTCGGGCCAACAACGGAATGCTTGTTCCGCTTGGAGAGATCGCTACGTTCAGTTGGACGAAAGCTCCCACGCGTATCGAACGATTGAACCGCCAGCGCGTGGTCAACGTCTTTAGCGATCTATTGCCTGGATACTCAACCGGTCAAGTTCAAGGGCCGCTCCAGAAGAAGCTCGCCGAGCCGGGATTTTTGCCCTCGAGCATTACGCCGGCGCCTCAAGGTAACTCGCAATGGGTGGGCGAGGCGATGGTCAACTTGCTGATCGCCGTCGTGACATCATTTGTGCTGGTGTACATGCTGATGGTGATTCTGTACGGTTCGTTCCTCGAGCCGCTCATCGTCATGTTCTCCGTGCCGCTCGCAATTATCGGCGCGCTTGTTTTCTTGGCAATCATGGGCAAACTGCAGCCCGAGCAAGGCCAGTCGCTGAATATCATCTCGCTCCTGGGCATCATCATGCTCTTCGGATTGGTTTCAAAGAACGGCATTCTGCTTGTGGATTATTCGAACACGTTGGTCAAACGCGGCATGCGCGTGCGCGATGCGGTGTTGCGCGCATCTGCGACGCGGTTCCGCCCGATTCTCATGACGACGGCCGCGATGATTTTCGGCATGTTGCCGCTGGCCCTGGGCTACGCTGAAGGCGGCGAGTGGCGTCAGGCAATGGGGACCGTCATCATCGGCGGCCTGTTGAGCTCGTTGATTCTCACGCTGTTCCTGGTGCCGATGATCTATAACACCTGGATGGGCTATTTCGAACGCCGCGCGGACGAGCGCGCCGTTCGTCAGGAACTGCAACCGCACGGCATCCCCGCCGCAGCCGCAGGAGACTAGAGCTCCAAGCGTCCAAGCGGCGCGCCGCTAGCTGCGGCCGCTCTATGGGTAAGCAACCTTCGAAGAAATCTCGGAGGTTTGTAACGCAATGATTCCCATTAAAAAAGTCAGCGCAGCGGCGCTCACCGCGTTCTTGCTGGCAAGCTTTGCGAGCGGTCCGGTATGGGCGCAAGCTGTTACCGTGGTCGTCAACGGCGCGCCGGTGAGCTTCGATCAACCGCCGGTGGAACGCGCAGGGCGCGTCTTCGTGCCACTTCGCGGCGTATTCGAGCGCTTAGGCGCGACTGTCGTCTACGCAAATGGCGATATTAATGCGACCGGTAACGGGCGCAACATACACCTGCACATCGGTTCCACGCAAGCGGTCGTAGATGGACAGACGCTGACCATGGACGTGGCGCCGTTTTTGATCGGAGCGCGCACGCTTATTCCGCTGCGCTTCGTCGCGCAATCGCTTGGTGCCGCCGTCAATTGGAGTGCCGCTAACAATACAGTGTATATTCGGGGAAGCGGAAATGTACCGGGAGTCCCGATAAACGGAGCTTTTTCGCTCGGCAATATGCGTCCCTCGCCGAGCACGGGAACAGTGACGCCGCTTATCCGTGCGACTTTTAGCGAGCCGGTCGACACTACTACGGTTCGGATCTTCTTGGATGGGCGCAGCCTCACCGCAATCGCGAACATTACATCAACCGCTTTCAGCGTAAGGCCGAACTTCTCGCTTGCATCCGGAACGCACACCGTGCACGTAGCCGGCAGAACGCAAACAGGTGCGAGATTCAGTACCGGATGGACTTTCACAACTCGTTTCTAGTGAGCATAGTCTCGGAGGAATTTTTGGCATGATCAATTTGAAAAGGCTGACCGGAGCATTACTAACCGTCTTGCTCGCCGGAAGTCTCTCAACATCGCCGGCCGGGGCCGCGGCCGTAACCGTCGTCGTAAATGGGCAAACAGTCGCTTTCGATCAGCCGCCCATCGAGCGCGCAGGGCGTGTGTTCGTACCGCTGCGCGGCGTATTCGAACGTTTGGGAGCAACCGTGGTTTATGCAAATGGCGATATCAATGCGCAAGGCAACGGTCGCAGCGTCCACTTGCATATCGGATCGACCGCGGCAACCGTCAACGGCCAAACCGTTTATATGGACGTCGCACCATTCTTAGTCGGGGCGCGAACGCTGGTGCCGTTACGTTTTGTCGCTCAGGCTTTGGGAGCGAACGTCAACTGGAATGGATCCAACAACACCGTCTATATTCAAGGCAGCGGCGCAGCTTCGACGTACATTCCGCCCTCGAACGCATCATTTACACTCAATAATAAGCGCCCCGCAACCAGCACGGGCACAACGTATCCATCAATACATGCGACGTTCAGCGAACCGGTCAATCGCGACACGCTGAAGATCGCAGTGGACGGTCAGGATGTGAGCTCGTCAACCGAAGCGAGTACTACGAGCTTTACGGTGGTGCCGCCGTTCGCGTTGAATCCAGGTTCGCACACCGTGCAAGTGAGTGGTTCGACCGCGGCCGGCGCGAGCTTTAATACCGGATGGACATTCACCGTGCGATCGGGCGCGACGAGTAACATCCTGGGCGGCATCAGTCCGGCGAACGGAGCGACCGTGGGAAGCTCATTCACACTGAGCGGTCACACTCGTCCGGGAGCGGTGGTGCATATTGCGGCAACCGCAAGCGCAACGGCGTTCGGGATCATTCCGATTGGAACCGGGTCGTTCACGACTGACGTAACCGCCGACGGAAACGGCAACTTTAGCGTGCCGGTCAATATCAACACGACACCGGGTGGCCAGGTGCATGTGATCGTTACATCCACCACATCCAGCGGTTCGTCGGTTTCACGAACCTTGACCTACACCGCCTCGTAACGTTGAACGCAAAGGCGCCGGGAAACCGGCGCCTTTCGTTAAAGCCACGTACATGCGCGTCCTGATTACCGGCGCTGCCGCCGGCCTGGCGCAACGCATTGCGCTCAGATTAGCGCAAGACGGACATGCGATTGCTTTTACGTACCGTCGGGGGGGCACGTCGCCGGATGCCACGCTTTCGCTGCTGCGTGAAGCGGGCCACAGTGCGCAAGCGTATCCGGTTGAGTTTCTCGGTCCCGAAGAAACAATTTCAGCCGGTTTACAAGTCGCGCTCGCGCAACCGGTCGATGCACTGGTACATGCCGTGGGCCCAATGGTCGTGCGCCGCTTTGAAAAAACATCGATGCAGGAATATCACGAGATGCTCGATGGCAACCTGCGCAGCGCGGTTCTCGCGGCGCATGCCGTGCTGCCCGCAATGCGCGAACGCGGATTCGGCAGACTCGTTTTCTTTGGAATGAATGGTTCAAGCGTCACGCGTCCGGTGCGTGCGCTGGCGCTGCATCTTGCCGCAAAAGCAGGTCTGGTCGCCTTTGCGCGATCGCTCGCGCTCGAAGAAGCGCCCCACGGAATTACCGTGAACGTGGTTGAGCCGGGCGACATTCGCCACAAGACACTCACGCGTGAAGATGCGTTGAAGATGGAAGCCGGTAATCCGCGCGGCCGGCCGGGAACCGCCGACGACGTGGCTGATGCCGTGCGATTTTTTATCGCTGAGTCTTCAGATTTTATCAACGGCGCCGTGCTCTCAGTGACCGGCGGGTTGATCGAACCGTACGAGCGAAACGCCGCCACTTCATGATTTCGGATGAGGTCATCGAGCGGCGCCCGTTCGCGCTGCCCGGCTCGTCGCTGCAGTACGGTCCGGATCGTCCCGTAAAGGTCGAACACATCGACCTTCATTTAACGCCCGATCTCGAACGCCGCCACCTCGACGCAACTTGCACGCTTACGGTTCGCGCGCTGGATGAACCCGTGACTTCGCTGAGACTCGATGCGGTGGATTTAGCGATTGAAAAAATAGAGTGCAACAGCGCGGCACTCGAATTCGTGAGTGAACCGGCGCGGCTCGAAGTGCGCTTCGCAACGCCGATCGCGCCCGGAGAGCAAAAAACGTTCGCGGTTACCTACAGTGTCACCAATCCGCGTCACGGGCTGTTCTTCATCGAACCGACTGCAGCCTATCCGCACAAAGTACGGCACGTCTACACCCAGTGCCAGGACAGCAATGCACGCTATTGGTTTCCATGTTTCGATTACCCGGATTCCAAGCAGACGACTTCGGCAACCATCGTCGTTCCAAAAGGATTATTCGCGCTTTCAAATGGCGAGCTTGTCGAGCGGCGAGATGAAAACGATCGAACGATCTTCCGCTATCGTCAACAGATCCCGCATTCAACCTATCTGGTAACGTTCGTAGCCGGGCCGTTTACAGAAGTGCAGCAGCGGGCAGTCAACGTTCCGGTGTTTTATTATGTGTTGCCCGGGCTCCAAGCCGAAGGCGAACGATCGTTCGGCAAGACGCCGCGGATGCTCGAAGTCTTCAACGAACGGCTTGGGTATCCGTATCCGTACGCGCGATACTCGCAGATTGCGGTCTCCGACTTCATCTTCGGCGGGATGGAGAACACCGCGGCGACCACGCAGACCGATCGGACTCTGCACGACGAACGCGCACATTTGGATTTTTCGAGCGATCCGCTGGTTGCGCACGAGCTCGCGCACCAATGGTTTGGCGATCTGCTGACCTGCCGCGATTGGTCGCATGCGTGGCTCAATGAAAGTTTTGCGACGTTTTTTGAAGGCGTCTTTCGCGAAGCCGACCTCGGATACGATGAGTACGCCTATGATGTCTTTGAGTGGATCAAGCGATACCTCGAAGAGGATCGTACGCGATACCGGCGCCCGATCGTCTGCAACGATTATCAATACCCGATCGAGCTCTTCGACCGGCATTTGTACGAAAAGGGCGGCGCGGTTTTGCACATGCTGCGCGGCGAGCTCGGCGAGGCGCGATTCTGGCGTGCGATCCAGCAGTACGTTCGCGATAATGCGTGCCGCAGCGTCGAAACGATCGACCTCATTCGCGCAATCGAGGCTGCAACCGGGCGAAATCTCCGGGCTTTCTTCGACCAGTGGATCTTTGGGCCGGGACATCCCCAGCTTTCTGTCGCTGCCGATTTCGACCGTGAGCGCCGTCTCCTGACGCTAGCGATCGAACAAAAACAGGAAGCCACCGGCAGCGGCGCGCGCTTTCGGTTTGACGTGACACTGGAGATCGACGGACGTCCTTTGCGGGTGCACGTGGAAAATCAAAAAGAGATCGTTGCAATTCCGCTTGAGAAAGAACCGCAGCTGGTGCGCTTCGATCCCGGCGCCTTTTTGTTGGCAGATGTGAGCTACGGTCTCTCCGCTCCGTTTGCGCGAGCGGCGTTGCAACGCGATGCCTCCATCATCGGACGTATCCGGGCCGGGCGCCAGCTGATCAAAGACGGATCGGTGGCCGCTCGCGAAGCAATCGAGTCAGCGTTTGAAAACGAACAATTTTGGGGCGTGCTCGCCGAACTGGCCGACGCGCTCGGGAAAACGCATGCGCCTTGGGCGCGCGATCTCTTAGTGAGAGCGATCGATCATGCGCATCCAAAAGTGCGTCGCGCGGCAGCCGCAGCATTAGGTGAATTCAAAGACGGCGTTGCAGACGCGCTGATACGCGCGGCCAAAGACGATCGATCATACTTCGTGCAGCACAACGCCCTGAACGCGCTTGGAAAAACGCGCGACAAGCGCGCGTTCGCGGTGCTCGAGCGGGCAAGCCGGGGATCGTCTTGGAACGGCACGGTCGAGTCGGGGGCTGCGTTAGGCCTCGGCGAGCTTGCAGATGCACGTGCGTTGCCGTTGCTTCTCGCCTTGAGCCAAGCGGGAAACGACGAGGCGGTTCGGCGCGCCGCAACCGCGGGGCTGGGCCGCTTGGGTGAGCTGGTGGACTCTGAAAAGACCCCTGTGGTTGAAGCGATCGCTACGTTGTTGGACGATCCGTTCTTTCACGTTCAACGCGCAGCAATTATGGCGGCGGAGAAACTGGGTGACAAGCGGCTTCTCGAAGCCTTGGATCGTCTGACGCAAACGGCATTCGACGGACGGCTGCGACGGGGCGCCACCGAGGCGGCGGCGAGAATTCGTGACGCTCAAAAATTGCCATCGCAAGTAACAGAACTTCGTTCCGAGCTCGATTCGCTTCGTGAAGAACACCGTCAGCTCCAAGAGAAGATCGAAACGCTCTCGCGCTCTTAATCGGGCGATCATCCTTACAGTTCTGCTGGTAGCGGCAGGCCTGATCGCGTTTTTGATCCGCGCATCCCAGAAGCCGCCGGCGATAAAGCCGGCGCCGGTCGTGCTTCGAAAAGCGGCGCCCGCCTGGGGAAATGCGTCGAAGCGCGAGCTGCAGCAAGTCATCCACTCGTCGCTCGCGCCCGCGGTCGCCGCTTCGTATGCATGGAGTGCCGTTGTTCTCTCACAAGACGGCTCGCAGCTCTACGCCGATCGCGCGCTGACTGCTGTGGTTCCCGCCTCGACGCAAAAACTGGTCGTCGCGGATGCGGCCTTGACAAGTTTTGGGCCGCATTACCGTTTTCACACGTTATTTGTTGCGGCCAAACCGCCGCAGGACGGAACGCTCGCGGGGAATTTGTGGCTCGTCGGATCGGGCGATCCGTCGCTACGCAGCTCCGATTTGCAGCGCGGCGTACAGAAGCTGCATGCGCAGGGCCTTCAGCGGGTTGATGGCGGCGTTTGTGTTGATGCGAGCGCATTTATGGGACCAGAGCTCAATCCTCATTGGAATCCCGCGGATGCGAACGAAGACTTCATGACAGCGATTAGCGCGGTTTCGATCGACGAGGATACCGTTGAGTTTCGGATTCTCGGAACGTCCTCCGGTGCGACCGCAAACGTGTGGACGCGACCGCAAAGTGCGGTCGTGCAGTATTATGGCTCGGTTCGCACGTCGGACGCCGACGACGTTATCGTTGCCGCGACGGGTACGCCGAATCTGTTTCGTTTGGCCGGCGATATTCCACCGGGCGTGCGCGAGATTTTTTATTTACCGGTTCATGGCATCGCGAGCTATGCCGGCGATCTCCTGACCCGGTTTTTGCGGGACGCCGGCATTGCGGTCGCGCGGCCTCCGTCAATCGGACACGCTCCCGTGCAAGCGCAAACGTTGTGGGACCATCCGTCACCCGAGATGACGCAGCTGATCCATCATATGTTGATCTTTTCAGACAATCATTTCGCGGAACAGTTCTTACGCGCATTAGGCGGATTGAGCCGCACCGCAAGCGACGCGGGAGGTTTGGCCGCCGAGATTCACGTTGTGCGGTTGCAAGGCGTCCCGCTTGGGGGTTTGCACTTGGTTGACGGCAGTGGCTTGGCTCCCGACGATCGCGTTGCGGCGATGACACTTGCACGAATATTGGCGCATGCCGACGCGAACCCGCAGGGCAATCTGCTCTATCCGTTACTCGCACGGGGTGGCCTCGACGGCACTTTGCGCTGGTACCATTTTGCGCAAGCGCGCGGACGCGTGCGCGCCAAGAGCGGCCACTTGGCGTCGGTGTCATCGCTGGCCGGATACATCGATACCCGCCGCCACGGCCGCGTGGTCTTCGCATTCTTGTTCAACGGCGCACCCGACGTTGCCGATCGCGCGATTGTGAACGCCGTCGATCAGATTGCGCAGCGATGAAAGCGGGTCAAAGAGACCGTGGGGAGAATCGGGTTTCGCCGATGGTTCCCATTAGCTTCGCGCTGATTATGCGGATCGAAATGCCCAAAACTCCGGGTGCTTTCAGCCAGCTGGCCGCAGCGATCGGTGACGCCGGCGGCGTGATTGCGGCCGTCGATATGCGCGCTCCCGGCAAAACCAGTGTCGTGCGTGACGTTACGGTGAACGTGAGTTCCGATGCGATCGGAAAGGCCGTTCGTGACGCAGTCGAAGCGCTACCCGGCGTCAATATCGTGTTCGTTTCGGACAGCACTTTCTTGGCGCACCTAGGCGGCAAGATCCAAATCGACCCGAAGATCCCGGTGAAGACACGGCAAGATCTTTCAACGGTGTACACGCCCGGCGTCGCGCGCGTCTCCATGGCGATCGCTGCGGATCCGAGCAAAGCGTTCAATCTTTCGATCAAACGCAACTCGGTTGCCGTCGTCTCGGATGGAACAGCAGTGCTCGGTTTAGGAGACATTGGCCCCTTTGGCGCGCTTCCCGTTATGGAAGGCAAGGCGATGCTCTTCAAGCAGTTCGCCGGCATCGATGCCTTTCCGATTTGTTTGGATACAAAAGACGTCGACGAGATCGTCGAAACCGTCATCCACGTTGCTCCAGTCTTCGGCGGAATCAATCTGGAAGATATTTCCGCGCCGCGCTGTTTTGAGATCGAAGAGCGCCTGATCGAGGCGCTCGATATTCCGGTGATGCACGACGACCAGCACGGTACCGCAGTAGTGATTTTGGCAGCGCTGATTAACGCATCGAGGGTCGTTGACAAAAACATGCACGATCTGCAGATTGTCGTCGCCGGAAGCGGCGCCGCCGGCACCGCGACGATTAAGATGCTGCTCGAGGCGGGCGTCCGCGATGTCATTCCCGTGGATCGACCGGGTGCACTCAATCGTAGCGACCGTTATGAAAATTCGCACTGGCGGTGGCTGGCCGAACATACCAATCGCGAAAACCGCCGCGGCACGCTTTCCGAAGTGCTCGCCGGCGCCGACGTGTTTATCGGTGTTTCTGCGCCGGGAATTCTCGCGCCCGAAGATATTCGCGTCATGGCTCGCGATCCGATCGTGCTGGCAATGGCAAATCCAACGCCGGAGATCATGCCCGACGTTGCCGCGCCGTACGTCGGCGTGATCGCCACCGGCCGCTCGGACTTTCCGAACCAGGTGAATAACCTGCTGGCGTTTCCGGGAATATTTCGGGGCGCGCTCGATGCGCGCGCGTTTCGCATTACCGACAAGATGAAGCTCGCCGCGGCGCACGCGATAGCTTCGATTGTGGATGAACCCAGTGCAGAATATATCTTGCCGAGCGTGTTTGATGCGCGCGTGGTAGAGGCGGTTGCCAAAGCAGTGGCGGCCGCAGCGGTCGAAGAAGGTGTGGCGCGGCGGCACTTTGTTCTAAGCGAGGGTGAAGACGTAACGGCAACTAGTACTTAACGGAGTTCACCGATGCCATTAGCCAAGATTCTTGTTATCGAGGACGATTCCGAAATCTCGAAATTGGAACAGACCGTGCTGGAGAGAGCCGGGTATGAGGTGCGCGCCACCGGCATGGGCGCAGAGGGATTGGAATTGGCTGACTCTTATCGGCCCGACGTCGTTATCCTCGATATCGGTCTGCCCGACATATCGGGATTGGATGTCTGCACGACGCTCTCCAACTCCAACAACGCATTTATTTTAATGGTTAGCGGACATTCGCGGGAGCAAGATGTCCTTTTGGGCCTCGGTTTAGGCGCGGACGATTACATCACCAAACCATTTTCCGGAAACGAACTGGTTGCGCGCGTAGCCTCGTTCTTGCGCCGGCGTGAGAAATACTTACAGAAGAAGGATGAAGCCGGGACGCTGCAGATCGGCAACGCCGAACTGGTTCGGGATTTCCATACGCTTAACAATGATGGAAATACGGTCATGCTCACGGCGCTTGAATTTCGTTTGTTATGGTTTCTCGCTGAAGGCGAAGGCCGCTTGTTAACGCGCGCGCAGATCCTCGAACAGGTGTGGAACGATACCTCGGGTGTGCCCACGCGCGTCGTGGACGTACACATTGCGGCCCTGAGAAAGAAGCTTTCAGAAGCCGGGGCGCGTGTCGAAATCGCGAGCGTCCGCGGCATCGGCTACCGCCTGGACGTTAAGTAGCACTCGCCCCGGGGTACGCTAGCCTCGTGGAATTCGTTTCAAAACAACAGGCCTATGAGGGGCTGCGCAAGCTCCTGCTGGAAACGGCGGCGCAATCGGGTGACGTCAAGCTGGAAGATATCGCGCGCAACATGCAGATGCGCGGCGACCATTCAATGCAGCCTGAATTGTATCAGCGTTATCTGGACAGCATTAAGTCCGATCCGCTCTCGCCGCAGACTGCGCTTACAGCCGCTGCCGATTTTCTGGAACGCAATATTACAGATGGCAAGCCCCAAACGCGGGAGCTCATGCGCGAAGCGCGTGCGGCCGCCGGCGATCCGGAGTCGGAACCCGATTTTTGGAACCATTGGATCGAACTTCTCGATTCATTGTAGAAGGTAAGCGCGTTTAAGCGTCCGTAACCCACGCCGGGTGCCCCGGCCTCCTTTTATTCTCGTTTTAGCAGTCGCGCTCGCGGCTGCGCTGCCCGAGGCCGCGCCGGCAGCGCTCACAATCTACTCTGCGCCCGCCGGAACACGCATTGCCGGCGCATCAAATCCAGCCAATCCGTACGATGTCATTTTGCCGAACGGCCGCATCGTTGCGCCGGTCGGGCACAGCGTGGTTGTCGGTATGAACGCGCTCGGCGTAGCACTTTCCCCGGACGGCGAATATGCGATCGTCACCAACGATGACGAGCGCGTCGGAACTGCCACAAGCCGTTATTCGCCGAGCGCTCACGGTGGATATTCGCTCGCTGTGGTGAGCACACGATCGATGCGCGTAACCGATGTTTACTCAGCAGCCGGTACAAAGTTTTTCCTAGGGGTTACCGCAATCAAGGATCCGTCCGATCCGAGTCAGACACTTGTCATCGCTGCAGGCGGCGGAGATAACTCCGTCCATTTTTTTCATTTGAGGGGCGGCAAGTTGGAGCCGATAGTAACTTCGCTCAAACCGCCGATTCCATCAGACCCGCGTTATGCGAATCACGGACATGTTTTTCCAGGCTGGATTGCACTTGCGACCAACCATCGGACAGCGTACGTCGTCAACAATCTCGCCAACAGCGTGACGGCGATCGATTTGGCCACGAGAACGGCGCTGCAGACCGTGCCGGTCGGATACTTTCCATACGCCGCTATCGTTGCGGGACGAAGGCTGTACGTTACCAATCCGGGGCTTTCGATCTACGGAAATCTCGCGGCGCCGGCGCGGTATCCGCAGTTTGATAATGCCGGCGCAGATGCCCAGCACGCATCAGCGCTCAGCGTCGTACCCCTCAGTATCGCCGGCGATGTGGCTGCGAGCGCGTTGCCAGCCCTGAGTTTGGATCGGGCCCCCGACGGTACGCAAATTGTCGGCGGTGCGTACCCGAGTGCGATTGCGCTTTCAAAGAATGGGCGATACGCCTACATTTGTATGACGAACGTGGACCGCGTGGCGGTTGTCGATCTGCTGGGTGTGCCGCATGTCGTTGGCGGTATTGAATTACGGTTGTTCGATCGCGCGCCGTATGGAATGCAACCGAACGCGATCGTTCGCAGCTCGGACGGAAAACGCGTGTACGTCGCTTTGGCGGGAATCAACGCGATTGCGGTTCTGGATTCTCGGTCGCCCTCGAGGTTGCATCGGCTCGGTCTCATTCCCACCGGGTGGTATCCAACGGGATTAGCGATCTCGTCGAACGGCCGTTACCTGTATGTGACCAATGCCAAAGGCTTTGGCGAAGAACCGCGATTTGAAGGCGGTCCACCCTATCATGCCGGAAGCAACGGGCACATCTTCCAAGCCGGCCTGGATAGCAACGTTATTTGGGCGACGCTGCAGCGCATCGATCTTCGAAAGTTGCCGATGACGGCGACCACGCTATCGGCGCTGAAATATACGCGAACGCCGTTACGCAGCTCGAACAATCCACTTGTTCCGCCGCTCCGCTCGTTGCAGCGCAGCCAATTCATTCGTCATATCGTTTTCATTCTCGAAGAGAATAAAACGTACGATTCAATGCTCGGTGACCTGACCGACGATCAGGGCCGGCCGTACGGCAACGGCGATCCGTCGCTCGTTTCATTCGGCGCAAGCATTACCCCCAATCTCGACGCGCTGGCGCGCGAGTTTGCATTGGCAACGAACTTGTACGGCGATTCGGAGGAGTCGGACGCAGGCCATCAATATGCGGCGGCCGGCATTGCGACTGCAAATGTGGAGAAAACGCTGCTCGTCAAGAGCGGCCGCTATCCGCTCGTCAACAAGAACGAGGACCCGACCGATTACCCGCGCGCAGGGTACATTTTCAATAATGCCGCGCGCGCCGGGTTGTCATATCGCGATTATGGCGATCTGGTCCGGCTCTCGGGTTACGATGAAGGGCGAAACGTCGATCCGCGAATCGATGACCCGAACTTCCGCGATCCCAACGATCAGTCGGCTCCCACAAGCGGTCTCGGAGGGCTGTATTCTCTGGATGTTACGGCGCCGGCGGTGCTGCGCGATCACATCGATTTGAATTACCCCGGCTGGAATCTTCGAATTCGCGACGTACGGCGCGCCAATGAATACATGCGAGATTTTCGTACGACCCCGATGCCCGACTTTACGTACATCTGGCTTCCGAGCGATCACGGGGGCGCCGGTCCGAATATTCCGGCGCTGCCCGAAGAAGTCGCCGACGGCGATCGCGCGCTTGGAATGATCGTCGATTTCTTGAGCCATCAACCCGAGTGGGACTCGACCGCGATCTTCATTACGCCTGATGATACGCAAAGTTCGCGCGATCACGTGTCGGAACATCGCGGTTACGCGATCATGGTTTCACCCTATGCGCGCCGTCACTTCACCAGCAGCGTGCATCTTTCAACCGTCAGTATACTCAAAACCGAGGAGGAATTGCTCGGTCTGCCACCGCTCTCGCTCGGCGACTTGCTGGCGACCGATATGGCCGAGTTTTTCACGACAAGCGCGGCCGATGCAACGCCGTTTACGGCAATTCCGGTGCCGGCGCAGACCGAAAGCGCCGAGGGAGCCACTATCGCGAGGTTGCTGGAGAAGACCGATCAAAGTGAAGCGGACGCGGATGCCGAACGGTCGGCGTGCATCATCGATCGCGCGCGGCAGGCCGACCGGCTGGCGGCGCGCCGGCTCTCGATGAGCGACGCCCGCTACACGCTTTCGCAGAAGTCGCTTTACCGCGCCGCTGCGCGATGCTTGGATGAATAAATGGTAGAATTCGGACCACATTTAGTTGCATCACCCGCCGGCACGCTTCGGCGGGCGCTTGTGGTTATGCCGGCGCGCGCAATCGAAGATGCGCGTCCGTTACCGGGTGAACCGAATGCTGTCGAACTGCGCGCCCGTAACGAACTCGCCGTGCTTGCGAAAACATTGCGATACTTCGGCTGCGATGTTGTTGAACTACAAACGGTGTCTGCCGATCCGCTCGCCAGCTCGGTTGTGGACCTTGCGGTCGTGTTTGAAAGCGGTGCCGCGTTGCTGCGGCCATACAGTATGAAGCTGCGTTCCGAAGTCAATTGGATCGAGCATGAGTTTGAGAAGCTCGACGTGCCGATTGCGGGTCACGTCGAGGGCCCGGGTCTGCTCAACGGAAGTGACGTCGTCTTTGCGGGAAAAAGAGCATTTATCGGCGTGAGTTCACGCAGCAATGCGTTCGGACGTAACGCGTTTGCGCGAATTGCGCAAGCGCACGGTATCGCCCCGATCGAGGTGCAACTCGATCCATCTGTGCCTTCGCTGCGCTCAGTGTGCGGCGTCCTTTCAGATACGCAACTCGTGATTGCGGCCGAAAAATTGGATCGTGAGGCGTTTAGAGACTTTTCGATAATTTCGGTTCCCCGCGGCGATGAGCTGGGAGCGGGCGTGCTTAATATCGGCGAACGGCACGTGATCGCGGACGTCCGTTTCCCGCGTGTGCTCGATGCCCTTCGTGAGATTGGCGTACGCGTTGAAGCGATCGATCTTTATGACTTTGGACGCATCGGTTTGACACCGTCGTCGCTCGTTCTCGATCTCAAGCGGCTACGATGAGAATCGCTATCCTCTCGGACATCCATGGAAATCTCGCCGGCTTGGAAGCCTGTCTTGCCGATCTCCAAGCGCAAGGGGGCGCCGACACGATTGTGGCGGCGGGTGATCTCTGCATGGATGGTCCAAAACCGAAGAAGGTGCTGCAGCGATTACAGGAGATTGGCGCGCAAGCCGTCCGCGGAAATACCGATCGCTACATCAGCGCGCAATCCGAAGATGAGATGCGCGGTGCGGATGCAGCCGATCGGAAACAAGTGGAGTGGCAGCGCAAAGAGATTGGAGAGAAGTGGGTGGCATGGTTGCGCGCGCTGCCATTTTCGTTACGTTTTGGCGCTAAGCGGAACCAGTTGCTCGTGGTGCACGCAAATCCAACGACCGACGACGAGCATCTTTGGCCGGGCGCAGAGGACGATCTCCTCGAACGCCTCATCGGCAAAGAAGCGGCAACCACGATCGCGTTTGGGCATTTGCACATTCCGTACGCACGAATATGGCGCGGAAAGCTGTTGGTGAACGTCGCTTCAGCCGGCTTGCCGAAGGACGGCGATCCGCGGTCAACCTACGCAATTTTCACCGAGCGTTCGGGAGGATGGGAAGTGCGGCACCGCCGCGCTGCGTTTGACGTGAAGAAAGTGGCGACGCAACTTTCCGATTGCGGGATTCCCGGAAGCTCGGATCTCATAACGACGCTGCGACGCCACAGATATAAACGTTTAAAATCACTTATCCCATGACCGCCGGCGCGCCCGCGCTCGAGATTTCCAATATCGTCAAACGTTACGGTGATTTTACTGCCGTGGATGGCATATCGCTCACGGTCTGCGCCGGAGACTTTTTTGGCTTCTTAGGTCCCAACGGGGCCGGCAAGACCACCACCATCAATGCCATCGTCGGATTAGCACGCCTGAATGGCGGTTCGATTAAGGTTTTTGGCTACGATATCGTGAGGGAATGGCGTGAAGCTCGAGGTTGCATCGGTTTAGCGCCGCAAGAATATAATTTCGATCGCTATCTTTCGATCCGCGATATTTTGATCTACCAAGCGGGTTACTTCGGATACAAACCGCACGAGGTGTCGGAGCGCGCCGATATGCTACTCGAGCGTTTTGGACTGGCGTCTAAGGCGCGGCTGGACTATATGAAGCTTTCCGGCGGCCAAAAACGCCGCCTCACGCTCGCTCGCGCATTAATCAACACGCCGCGGTTATTGATTTTGGACGAGCCAACCGCGGGTGTCGACGTGGAGCTGCGCCTCGAACTTTGGGATCTCTTGCGCGAGCTGAACGGTGAAGGCATGACCGTCTTTCTCACGACGCACTACCTTGAGGAAGCGGAAGCCCTGTGCCGCGACGTCGGCATTATTCGTGCGGGGAAACTGGTTGCGCTGGAACCGACGCGCCAACTCCTCGAGCGTAAAGGAAAAGGCTTGCAAGAAGTATTTCTGGATTTGACGCGTTCGAGTGTCGCGGAGCCCGCATGAATCTCGTCGGGATGCTGACGCTGATGAAGCGTGAAATGGTTCGCAGCCTTAAAATCATCAACCAAGTTATCTGGCCGCCGATGATCACGACCGCGCTGTATGTGTTTGTGTTTGGCGTTG
>DASYYA010000194.1:0-6795 GCA_035934355.1 Candidatus Rubrimentiphilum sp.
GAACGACGCCTTACTTTCGGACTTGCAGCTCTCGACACCGCAACCGTTTACGGTTACCGATGACGCGGGCTTCACGGTGCACGCGTGGTTCATGCCGGCTGTTGAAGCACAGCCTGGAAAGCGCTATCCGACGATTCTCGATATCCACGGCGGACCCGAAACGCAGTTTGGCGAGACGTTCTTCCACGAGTTCCAATTTTGGGCGGGACAAGGATATAACGTTGTCTTTTCGGATCCGCGCGGCAGCGTTGGCTTCGGTTATTCGTTTGAAGAGGCGCTCGCCAAACACTGGGGCGCGGCGATGTTCGACGATGTGCAATGCGTCATGGATGCGGCGGTTAAGCGCGCCGACGTCGATCCCAATCGCTTAGGTGTTGCCGGCGGCAGCTATGGCGGATATGCCACGCTCTGGGTTGTCGGCCACACGCCCCGTTACAAGGCCGCGATCGCGGAACGCGTTGTGAGTAACCTCGCGACCGAGCAGCTCGCCGCGGATCTCGCATCCAATAACGCGCTGGGTGGGCGATACTCTTGGGGGCTGCCGTGGGAACCCGGCAATCTTTATCTGCAACAATCGCCGATCTCGTCTGTTAGCAATGCAACAACGCCGCTTCTGATTTTGCATTCGGAGGAAGACACGCGCACGCCGATCGATCAAACGCTGCAATGGTTCAACGCGCAGAAGATTTTGGGGCGTACGATCGAGTATGTCGACGTTCCGGGCGAAAATCACGATCTCTCGCGCATCGGCTCACCGATCCATCGCGTCGAGCGCTTGCATATTCTCGCGGATTGGTTCGCTAAATATTTAAAATACTAACCGGTGGTTCTACGCACTGCTAACCGTTCGAGGGCCCGAAAGAGAGCATCGGCGGCAATCGCCAGTAACGCAGCGGGAATGCTGCCGGCCAGCGTTTGTTCGACATAGCGGCGTTGTAAGCCGAAGAAGATATCTGCGCCGAGTCCGCCGGCCCCAACGTATCCGCCCAATGTCGCGATTGCGATCAGCGCGACGGTAGCGAGACGCACGCCGCCGAGAATCACGGGAAATGCGAGCGGCAATTCAACCCGCCACAGCCGCTGACGGGATGACATTCCGACTCCCACGGCCGCATCGATCTGTGCGGGCGATACGCCGGCGAGCGCGGCCGCGATGTTGCGCACCAAAATGAACTGCGCGTAGATCGCTAGCACGATCACGACCGGCGCGGCGCCCAATCCAATATAACGCACGAGCACGGCCAGTAAAGCGAGCGACGGAATCGCGTACAGAATTCCAAGCAGCGCCAGAATGGCGCTCGAGAAGCGCCGCCAACGCGCCGCTGCGATCCCCAGCGGCAACGCAATAGCAAGCGCGATCGCAAGCGCGCTAAAAACGAGTGCAACGTGTTGGAGCGTCAACGTCCCGATTTCGCCGAGATGCGTGGTCAGGTAACTCATTGGGTTTCGAGTTTCGCTCGTAAGGTGGCGAACTTTTCGATATCGGGCTCGAGCGCAAAGAGCTGTCGCACATAAGCGCTCGCCGGCGCGGCCAGGATGCGATCGGGAGTATCGTACTGCACCAGTTTGCCCTCACGCAGGATCGCGATGCGGTCGGCCAAGCGCAGCGCCTCTTCGACGTCGTGCGTCACGAAGAGTACCGTTGTCTCCAGCGTCCGCACGATCCGCAAGATCTCTTCTTGCAACGCGCGCCGGACGATCGCATCCACGGCGCCGAACGGTTCGTCCATTAAAAGAATCCCGGGCTCGGCGGCGATCGCGCGCGCGACACCGACGCGCTGTTGTTCCCCGCCCGAGAGCTGGCGCGGATAGCGTGCAGAATAGCGTGCGGCGTCGAGCCCCACGAGCTCGAGCAACTCGTCGATCCGCTTGCGCGTGCGTTCTCTTTCCCAGTGGAGCAGCTCGGGCACGATTGCGATGTTCTGCGCGACCGTCATGTGCGAAAAGAGCCCGACGGCTTGAATCACATAGCCGATCCCTCGGCGCAGCGCGGTCGGCTCGAGTTCGGCGACATTCCGCTCGCCGACGAACACCGCACCGGCCGACGGAATCACCAGCCGATTGACGGTACGCAGCAGCGTGCTCTTCCCGCAACCCGACGGTCCAAGCAAAACCGTGAAGTTTCCCGCAGGTACTTCCAAGGTAACGCCATCGACTGCATTGCGGTCGGCACCCGGATAGCGCACTTCGACATCCGCAAAGCGGACGGAGAGCTTATTAATGAAGAAACTCGGCAGCCACGGCCGCGGGGTCGCGCTTGAGGATGTCCACGTCGTAGTTCACCCGGCGCAGCACCGAGTCGGTGAGCCCCGGCGAAACGTTGTCCAAAGCGGACCGCAACGATGGTCCGAACGATTTCAGCGCGTCGAGACGCACGACCGGCGCAATATTGTACGGCGGCCAAAAATGCCGGTCGTCAGCCAATACGACGAGGTTATCCGCTAAGATGCGTGCGTCCGTCGTAAAGGCGGTGGCGACATCGGCATCGCCGCGCGCCAACGCCTCGTATTGCAACCCGATATCAAACGTGCGGACGCTCTTGAACTTGAAGCCGCCATAGAAGCGTTGCAAGCCCGGAAGCGCGTCGGCCCGCGCGACGAATTCCGGAACTGCGGCCAACCGCAACTGCGGAGCAGCGCGCGAACATTCCGAAAGCGTGCGCACGCGATATTGAGCGGCGGCTTTCTGCGTCATCGCGAGTCCTTGCGAGTTGTTTCCGGGAGCGGGTGATAGCCACGTCAGCTGATAGCGGCGTTCGTATTCGCGTTTAATCGTGGCAAAGATGGCGCGCGCATCGTGCATCGGCGGCAGATGCAGGACGTCGATTAAGCCGGTTCCCGTATACTCGGGATAGAGTTGGATGTCACCGCGCTGCATTGCGGCAGTCGCAATTTGCGTGCTTCCAAGATTCATGTGACGCTCGACTTGGAAACCGGCATGTTCCAGCGCAAGTGCGTAAATTTCTGCGACCGTAATATTTTCGCTGAAGTTCTTGGAACCGATGCGAATCGCGCGGCTATTCCCGCGCGCACAGCTGGGTAGGATTAAGCCCGCGCCAATAAGTCCAAGAGCATCTGCGCGCGACCACTTCATGTTTGAACCTCCCTTGCTAGTCGGCGTTGCAAGAACGCCAGAAGAAATTCTGCGGCCAATGCGATGACCGCAATAGAACCGACTCCCAACCAGAGCACCGCCGGTTGATTCGCCTGCAAACCGGTGGTGACATATTCTCCTAAACCGCCTGCACCAATGAAGGCAGCCAGCACGGCACTTGCGATCACCTCGGCAGCTGCGGTTCGAATGCCCGTAAACACAACCGGAAACGCGAGCGGCCACTGCACGCGCGACAGCACCTGTACCTGCGTCATCCCGAGTCCCCGAGCCGCATCGATTGTCGCGGGACTCACATTGCGAAAGCCGAGATCGGTATTGATCGCGATCGGCGGAATCGCGAGCAGAGCAAGTGCAATAAGCGCCGGCTTAAATCCGAGGCCAAAGAGCGGGACCATAAAAGTCAATATTGCCAAGCTCGGAATGACACGGCCGACATTGGCAATGCTCAGCAGTGGCGCGCGCAAAGAGCTTATTTGTGAAGCGGCAATGCCAAAAGGCACGCCCGCAGCGCTTCCGCACGCAAGCGCTGCGGCCGCCAGTGCGAGGTACGATTCAAGATGCGCCAGAAAATCGGCCATGAGCTACGAGGAGTAGTGTTTGCAGGCGGGACGCCGAATCCCACGCTCTCGATGCTTTCCCATCCCGAACTGCAATCCGAACGCCCGGCGAGCGCCTTAGACTCGCCGTCGCTGTATTTTAGCCGTGAACTCTCGTGGCTCGAGTTCAACGACCGCGTGCTCGAGGAAGCCCTGGATGAAACGACGCCGTTACTCGAGCGGCTGCGGTTCGTTTCTATTTTCGGAACGAACCTCGATGAATTCTTCATGATTCGCGTCGCGGCGATCAAACAGCAGATCGCCGCTGAAATTCATCGCCGCTCCGACGACGGCCGAACGCCAACCGAACACTTGAGCGCCATTTCCGAACGGTTGAGGGTTTCATTGGCTCGCCAAATGCGCTTGCTCGAAGAAACGTTGCTGCCGGCAATCACGACGCAGGGAATCAAGCTGGTGCGAGTCGCCGATCTCGATGACGAGCGGCGTGCTCCCTTGGATCGCATTTTTGACGAACGCGTCTTTCCGGTACTTACGCCGCTCGCGGTGGACGCCGGGCATCCGTTTCCGTATATTTCGAATCTGTCGCTTTCACTTGCGGTCGAACTCGAAGAAGTCACCGCCGACGGCGTACAGCTTCACTTCGCACGCGTCAAGATTCCGCAGACGCTGGCGCGTTTTGTTCCGGTTGAAGGCCCCGAAGGCGAGCAATCATTCGTGTTGCTTGAAGACCTGATTGCCAATCATCTCGGCTCGCTCTTCCCGGGCATGATGGTGCGCGATTCCTATCTCTTTCGCGTGACGCGCGATGCCGATCTGGATCTGCAAGAAGATGAAGCCGACGATCTGCTGGCTGCGATAGAATCGGAGTTACAACGCAGGCGTTTCGGTGAAGCCGTGCGTTTGGAGATCGAACGCGGCATGCCCGAGTACATGCGCGACTTGTTGTTGGAAGCGCTCGATCTCGGTGCGATCGATTGTTACGAGATCGCGGGATTGATGGGTTTGAGCGATTTGCTGACGCTGGCAAATTTGCGCGGGCACGCGGCGCTGCATTATCCGCCGTTTACTCCGGCGATACCCAAGCGATTGATCGGCGTAACCGATCTTTTCGCTGCAATTCGCGACGGCGATATACTGTTACACCATCCTTACGAATCTTTTGATCCTGTTGTGCAGTTCATGCGCCAGTCTGCCGACGATCCGAATGTGATGGCGATCAAAACGACACTCTATCGAACGTCCGGAAGAGACTCGCCGATCGTGCGTGCCCTGCTCGATGCCGCTGAAAATGGCAAACAAGTTGCGGTGCTCATCGAACTCAAAGCGCGATTCGATGAAGAAAATAACATCGACTGGGCCCGCCGGTTGGAGCGCGCCGGCGTCCACGTCGTGTATGGGTTTGCCGGCTTAAAGACGCATGCGAAAGTTACGCTCGTCGTGCGCCAAGAAGAAGAAGGCATTCGGCGCTACATGCATTTCGGCACGGGCAACTACAATGAAAAGACGGCGCGCCTGTACACGGACCTCAGTTTGTTTACATGCCGTTCGCAACTCGGCACCGACACCACGGAGCTCTTTAATGCTCTCACCGGGTTCTCGAAGGTCACCGACTATGAAGACCTTCTGGTGGCTCCCGCCAACATGCGCCGCGAGCTCGTCGCGCTCATCGATCGCGAGACCGAACACGCGCGCGCTGGGCGTCCTGCGGGCATTGCGGCCAAGCTCAATTCCATTACCGACGGAGAAATTGCGCGCGCGCTCTATCGCGCTTCGCAAGGCGGCGTTCAGATCGATTTGCTCGTGCGTGGTATGTGCAGTATTCGTCCTCAAGTCGCCGGCGTAAGCGATCGTATCACCGTGCGCAGCATCGTTGGCCGCTTTTTGGAACATTCGCGTATTTTCGTTTTTGAAAATGGCGGCGATCGCGAAACGTTCATTGGATCTGCCGATTGGATGGGACGCAATCTCGATCGCCGCGTCGAAACGATCGTCCCGGTGCTCGATCCGTTTATCGCCGAAAGATTGTACGGAGGGATCTTGTCGGTGCTGCTGGCGGACAACGTAAAGACTCGAGCGCTTCAGCCTGATGGAACGTATAGACGCCTGCGTGCTGAAGGCACGGTTGTGAACGCCCAAGAGCTGTTTTTAAGGCAGGCGCAAGGCCTCTAAGGTCGAAGGGTGCCGCGTCATCTAATCGTTTCTTAATGAACCATTATGGGATGGTTTAGCTGACGTAAGCCGCCGCTTCAGCTGCGGCCAACTTCCTTATGTAGGAGGACGCGTGAATCGATTTCTCCGCATTCTGACCGCGGTGACGCTCACCACAGGGCTCGTCGGACCTTTCAGTATGGCGACGACCTTTGCGCAAGCCCCCGCGGCATCAGGTGCATCCCAAACGACCGGCACCGTGAACGGAAGTATCCGTGATTCATCTGGAGCGCCGGTCGCGAATGCGACGGTAACTATTTCCGGACCGCAAACAGCGAACGGGCACAGCGACGCCCACGGAAACTTTAGCTTTTCAAATGTAACCGCCGGCGTGTATTCGTTTACCGCCACGAAACCCGGTTACAATACCGCCACTGAAAACATTGTCGCGGTTCTGTCAGGTCAGACGACGACACTGGCGGTGGTCATGAGCGCCATTTCGTTCAGCTCTTTGCGCACGATTGCATCGGTGCGCTCCGTAGGACGGGGGACGTTTAACACGACGCCGGCATCCGTAAACGTCGTGACATCTCAAACGTTCATCGACCAAGCGCAACCGCAGGTCATGAAGGTTCTGAACGAAACGCCGGGCATCGTTGCCAGCTTTCCTCAGACGAGCGCCAACGGCTCGGCACCAGGGGCAATAACCTTTCCGAATATCCGGGGCGCGCTTTCGTTCGAGTCGGCATCGTTGATCGACGGACATCCCGTTTCGGTCGGCACCTTCGGAGATTACGTGACCACGTTTCTCAATCCGTTCATGCTGCAGAACATTGAAGTCGTCAAAGGACCTGGAGCGGATGCGCCTGAGGTCAATTATGCTATCGGCGGAACGGCGAACTTCCGGAGCAAGGATCCATCGTTCGCGCCGACAGGCATGTTGCAGTTCGGTGTCGATAACTGGGGCAGTTCGATT
>DASYYA010000207.1:0-4246 GCA_035934355.1 Candidatus Rubrimentiphilum sp.
CGTACCGCTCCCGCATATCGGCCGCATACTCGCGGCGAGCTTGAGGACCCATCGGGGCCTCTTCGGGAACCTGCCGCTCGGGTAACAATTTTGCTGGCGCGACGATGCCCGGCTGGGTAACATTTTCCGTGGCGCGACTCGCTGACTTGATGGCTGCGCAGCACTGTGCTATAGTTTTTGGCGTCGCGAGCCGTTGACTAAGACGCTGCGCGGCAACCTGTTTCCCCCGCTCACAGAACAGCGAAAATGCCAGGCAGCCTCGCCCGTTCATTCGCTTATTCGATGTGTGCGACTCTACAAGAGAGATAGTCCACTGCAATTCGAACATCGTCCCAACGATCAAATGCGCCCAGGCGGCGGACGCCGTCGCCGTTCGCGGCGCCATCGGAACTTCAATCCGGCTCCGCGCTTCGAGCAATTTCCACAGCCCGACGCGGCGCCGTTGCCTCAACTGTTGACCGTCGAAGAACTTTCGGAAAAATCGAAAGCCGACCTCAATACGCTGGCCAAAGAATTTGAGATCGAATCACCGCTCAAACTCAAAAAAGAAGAGCTGATTCCAAAAATTATCGAGATCCAGGCGTTGCGTTCGGGAATCGAAATCGCCAACGGCGTGCTGGACGTCCTGCCCGAGGGTTACGGCTTCTTGCGCCGCGACGGCTATGTGATCGGCCCCGAAGACATTTACGTGAGCCAGTCACAGATCCGGCGCTTTGAACTGCGCCGCGGCGATCTGGTCGAAGGGCAGGTGCGCCGGCCCAAAGATAATGAAAAGTATTACGGCCTGATTCGCGTCGATCGCATTAACGGCTTATTGCCGGATGAGATTCGCGGCCGGCGGATCTTTGAAAAAGGTACGCCAATCTATCCGAACGAGCGTTACCGGTTGGAAGTGCGCGCGACGCAACTCGCGACGCGCGTTATCGATCTGTTTTGCCCGATCGGTAAAGGCCAGCGCGCGCTGATCGTCTCGCCGCCGAAAGCCGGCAAGACGACACTGTTGAAGAATATCGCCAACTCCATATCGATCAATCACCCCGAGGCGCATATCATTGCCTTGCTCGTGGACGAGCGTCCCGAAGAAGTGACCGATATGCAGCGCACCATCGACGGCGAGGTTGTGGCCTCGACCTTCGATGAGCATCCCGAAAATCACACGGCCGTTGCCGAGCTCACGATGGAACGCGCGAAGCGTTTGGTCGAGGTCGGCAAAGACGTCGTGATCTTGCTGGATTCGATCACGCGCTTGGCGCGGGCGTATAACCAAGTCATCCCGACGTCGGGCCGCACGTTATCCGGCGGTCTGGATACTGCGTCGCTGCATAAGCCCAAACGGTTCTTCGGCGCCGCCCGTAAGATCGAAGAAGGCGGCTCGCTGACGATTGTCGCGACGGCGCTCGTCGAGACCGGCTCCAAGATGGACGACGTGATCTTTGAAGAGTTCAAAGGCACCGGTAACATGGAGCTCAATCTGACGCGCAAACTTGCCGAATCGCGCGTCTTTCCCGCAATCGACATCAAACGTTCGGGAACGCGCCATGAAGAGTTGCTGCTCAGCGAAATCGAGATGCGCAAGATCTGGATGCTGAGGCGCGCCACCAGCGTGCTCAACACCGGCGACATTACCGAGATCATCCTCGACAAGCTGGCACAAACGCGGACCAATGATGAGTTCTTGCAGACGGTCACCAGAGAAGCGCTTTCACTTTCACGCGGATACAACGAAGACTCGACCAACGGCAAGTACTAATTAAACGGCGCGGTCCGTTTAATGAGATTACAGAAATATCTGGCGCATGCCGGGGTCGCGTCAAGGCGCGCAGCTGAAGCATTAATCATTGCCGGGCGCGTGAAAGTCAACGGAAAGATCGTGCGCGAGCTCGGCACGCGCGTGAACGAACGTGACACCGTCAGCGTTGACGGCAAGATCGTTCTTTTGGTAGAGCGGCACACGTATCTGGTTTTGAATAAACCCGCGGCCGTTGTTACGACGATGCGCGATCCCCAAGGACGAAAAACCGTCGCGGATTTGCTGCCTAAGAAATTACCGCGGGTCGTTCCGGTTGGCCGGCTCGATTACGATACTTCGGGCGTTTTGTTGCTGACCAACGATGGCGATCTTGCGCACGTGCTGACGCACCCGCGCTTCGGCGTTGAGAAAACGTATCGCGCCGTCGTCGAAGGGCGGTTACACGCCGATGCGCTCAACCGCTTGCGCGATGGGTTGCGCTTGAAAGAGTTTCGCACCGCAACCGCTCGCGCCAAGATTGTTGCGGCGCGTCCCGACCGGACCATCGTGGAGATCGCGATCCACGAAGGGCACAAGCGCCAGGTGCGGCGGATGTTCGAAACGCTCGGCCATCCGGTCATCTCGCTGACGCGATTGCGCTTTGGGCCGATCGCGTTGGGCTCGCTGCGTGCGGGGCAAACCCGCGCGGTAACCGCGCGGGAACTCGCGGCTTTGCGCGAACTGCTCCGGTAATTCCATGGACCGCTTGAGTGCGCTTCCCAACAGCTATAAACTCGTGCGCCGCGACGCGCGTCCCAACCGAACGGTTGTGCGGCTTCCAAACGGCGCGAGTTTCGGCGGTGAAACAATTGCGATCTGCGCAGGACCGTGCAGCGTCGAGTCGCGCGAACAGATCGAAGCTACGGCCCAAGCCGTAGCCGCCTGCGGCGCCAACGTTTTGCGCGGCGGAGCATTCAAGCCACGTACTTCGCCCTACGCATTTCAGGGTCTCGGAGCCGAGGGGCTGAAGTTTTTACGCGACGCGGCCGACCGGTTCGGTATGTGCGTGGTCACCGAAGTTCTCGATCCGCGAGAAGTCGAAACCGTAGCCCGCTACGCTGACATGCTCCAAATCGGAACGCGCAACATGCAGAACTTCACCCTGTTGCGCGAGGCGGGCGAAGCGCGCAAACCGGTGTTGCTCAAGCGCGGGCTGTCGGCCACCATTGAAGAGTGGTTGCTCGCGGCCGAGTATCTGCTGGTGGCCGGAAACGATCGGGTCGTGCTGTGCGAGCGCGGCGTACGTTCGTTCGACTCCTCGACCCGCAATCTGCTGGATCTCGCTGCGATTCCGCTCGTGCACTCGCTTTCCCATTTGCCGCTGATCGTCGATCCGTCGCACGGAACGGGATCGGCGAAGCTCGTCGGGCCGATGGCTGCAGCCGCGATCGCGGCGGGAGCGGATGGCTTGTTGGTTGAGGTTCATCCCGATCCGCCGGCAGCAGCGTCGGACGGCCCACAGTCGCTAACATTCGAACAGTTCGAGACGTTGATCGTTCACGTGACAAAAGTCGCGGAGGCGTTCGGCCGTCAGCTTCCTAAGCAGGGAAGCGCGCGGGGGTCAGCGACCAAGGTCGTTTGACTCGCGCCAATGGGCGGTATAGGGCTAAGCGCCCTCAGCCGTCTTCCTTATTATAAGTAGCTTTGACAGCAAGCACGAGGTTGGAAAGAAGAATGATCCGGATTACCCGCGTGGCGGCGTCCGTCGCCGTTATTGGAATGCTGACAACAACGCTGCCGGCGCAAGCAGCAATGCAATACTTCACGCAGGCGAAGCTCATTAAGCGTGCCGATACCAACGTCCCGATCGCCGGTCCCGGCACAGTAGTGATCCAGGTTTTAGTCAATGCGGACGGCTCGCACAGAGTAACGCACGTCATCCGCTCGACGAATCCCGGCGACAACGAGGCGGCGATTGACATCGCAGTTCACTCAACCTACCGACCGCAGCATCGTGGCAACACACCGGTTACCGGCTTTTATGATTTCACGATCAAGTTCACGGGCAAATCGACGGCTTCATCCGGCTCGAAGAGGACCGGGGTTGTTGCGTCGGGCGGAAACTCGCAACTCGATGCCATGATCCGAGCCGGAAACTATGCGCAAGCCAAAGCCCGCGCCGAGCAACTCCTCGCCTCGAATCCAAATAATGCGCTGCTCAACGAGCAGCTAGGCACGGCGGACTTCTTTTTGAAAGATTACGCGGCGGCGGCGGCAGCTTTCGACAAAGTTCCCACGATTTCAAGAACGTATTTACAAGTTGCGGCTCAGTCGTACGCGCTTGCGACCGAACAACTCGCTCAAAGCGATACCAGCACCGCCGTTGCCTACGGGCAGAAAGCCGTCGCGCTTGCACCTTCAGGTGGAACCTACTACGCGTTGGGTGCGGCCGAGCTGCAAGCCGGCAACACGAGTGCGGCGATTGCCGATCAGCCGCTTCGTGGTCGTGTTGCCGGG
>DASYYA010000217.1:0-1797 GCA_035934355.1 Candidatus Rubrimentiphilum sp.
CGGTGACCGTGCGGGAGCGCGACTCCATGCGGCAAGAACGCGTGGCGACAGAAGCGCTTGAGGCCTATTTGCGCGAACGGTTGGTCTGATGGCAGTTTCAACGGCGCTGGACAAACCGATCTGGTTTTTCGAAGAAGGCAATGGCGAGATGAAGGAGTTGCTCGGCGGTAAAGGCGCCGGGCTCGCGGAGATGACACGCGCGGGAATGCCCGTACCTCCGGGATTCACGATCACCACGCAAACCTGTTTGCAATACTATGCACTTGGCCGGCGCAATCCGCCGGGCTTGGATGATGGCATTAAAGCAGCGATGACGGAGCTCGAGCAGCGTACCGGCAAGGTTTTCGGCGATCTTCAAAATCCGTTGCTGGTTTCGGTGCGCAGCGGCGCGCGCGCGTCAATGCCCGGAATGATGGACACGATTCTCAATCTCGGGCTCAACGATCGTACCGTTGAAGGGTTGGCGCAGCTCTCCGGGAGCGATCGCTTCGCGTGGGATGCCTATCGCCGCTTTGTCATGATGTTTTCGAGCGTCGTGCTCGGGATTGAAAAAGATCTCTTTGAAGATAAGATCACCGCAGCCAAGAAGCGGCTGGGTGTCACAACCGATCCGCAAATCGATGCGCCCGCATGGCGCGAACTGGTCGGCGCTTTTAAAGAGATCGTGCGCCAGTACGCCAAACGCGATTTCCCGCAAGATGTCTGGGAGCAATTGCATCTTGCCATCAGCGCCGTGTTTAATTCCTGGTACTCGAAGCGCGCCACCGATTATCGCCGGTATAACAAGATTCCCGACGATTGGGGCACGGCGGTCAACGTCGTGACGATGGTTTTCGGAAACCTCGGCGACGATTCCGGAACCGGTGTGGCCTTCACCCGCGATCCCAACACCGGCGAAAAGAAACTCTTTGGCGAGTATCTGCGCAACGCTCAAGGCGAAGACGTGGTCGCCGGTATTCGCACGCCGGAGAAGATCACCGATCTGGAAGGCTCCCAACCGCAGGTGTATCGCGAGTTCGTCGAGATCGCCGCCAAGCTCGAACGCCATTATCGAGACGTTCAAGATCTCGAGTTCACGATCGAACGCGGCAAATTGTATATGCTGCAGACGCGCAACGCAAAGCGTACCGCCGAAGCCGCCGTCAAGATCGCGCTGGATTTCGTGCGCGAAGGTGTTATCGAAAAGCGTGAAGCAATCGGCCGCGTCGGCGCCGCTACATTAGATCAGCTATTCCATGCGCGCATCGATCCGAACGAGAAGTACGAAGTCTCGTGCAAAGGGCTCAATGCTTCGCCCGGCGCCGCCAGCGGTCAAGCGGTGTTCGACGCGGACACTGCCGAAAAATGGGGCAACTCCGGCAAAGCGGTTGTGCTGGTGCGCGTCGAGACCAATCCCAACGACGTGCACGGCATGTTTGCCGCGCGCGGCGTGCTGACCGCGAAGGGCGGCGCGACGTCACACGCCGCCGTCGTGGCGCGCGGCATGGGTAAACCCTGCGTCGCCGGTTGCGAAGCGCTGCAGATCGACGGCAAGCGCGCCACGCTCGGCGATCACAAAATCGACGAAGGCGATTGGATTACGATCGATGGCACGACCGGTGACGTGATCGCGGGCGAACTCAAGCTCATCGATCCGCCTTCGAAGCTGCCGGAGTGGCTAGCGACCTTCTTGAGTTGGGCGGATGACTTACGCACGCTCGAAGTCTGGGCCAATGCCGACACGCCACCCGACGCGGTCAAGGCGCGCGAGCTCGGCGCACAGGGCATCGGCTTGTGCCGCACCGAGCACATGTTTAT
>DASYYA010000015.1:0-1861 GCA_035934355.1 Candidatus Rubrimentiphilum sp.
ACCGGCGACGTGATCTGCACCAAGTGCGGGACGTTCAACAAGAACACGCCGACGTTTTGCAACAAGTGCGGCGATCCGGTGGGCATGCAGTTGAAATACGACGTCAACGAGTGCCAGGAACGCGGCATGACGTACTCCGCCCCGCTCAAGGTGACGATCCGTCTCACCATCTACGATAAGGACCCGGATACGGGCGCGAAAAACGTCCGAGATATCAAAGAACAAGAAGTCTTCTTCGGCGATATCCCGCTCATGACCGATAACGGCACCTTCATCATCAACGGGACCGAACGCGTTATCGTCAGCCAGCTGCATCGTTCGCCGGGCGTTTTCTACGAGACCGCCAACAATCGCTCTTATTTTCTTGGAAAAATCATCCCTTATCGCGGCTCCTGGGTGGAATTCGAATACGACACCAAGAACGTTCTCTACGTGCGCATCGACCGCAAACGCAAGTTCCTCGGTTCTATCTTCCTGCGCGCGCTGGGCATGAAATCAAACGAAGAAATCCTGCGCACGTTCTTCCAGGTTGAGCGCATCACTTTGCGCGACAACGAATTTTATTGGAACCTCTCCGAAGGTTTGATCGATCGCAAGCTTTCGCATGAGATCAAGACGCCCCGCTCAGAGGAAGTTTTGATCGCGGCTCACCGCAGAATTACCGAGCCGCTCTACAAGGAACTCGTAAAAGCCAAGATCGCTCAGGTGCGTGTTTCCCTCGCCGATCTTGAGGGCGCCTTCACCGTCGCTGATCTGGTCAATCGCCAGACCGGCGAGGTGCTGCTTGAAGCCAATAAGCCGCTGACGCCGGAAGTTTGGGCTGCTTTGCCCGAAGCCGGGATCACTGGCGTCGACATCTTTTTCCCGGATCGCGACGACACCGGCGTGGTCGTCTCGCGCACGCTCGATAAAGACGCAATCCGCTCTTCGCGTGAGGCGCTGATCGAGATCTATCGCAAACTGCGTCCCGGCGATCCGCCCACCCTCGAGACTGCGACCGCGCTTTTCAACGGCATGTTCTTTGATCCGCGCAAATATGACTTCAGCAAAGTCGGCCGGCTCAAGTTCAATATCAAACTTGGCCTGGAGACGCCGCTCGAGACGCGGACGCTGGACTCCACAGACTTTGTGGCTGCCATCCGTTATCTGCTCAAGCTGCGCAAGAATATTGGCACCGTCGACGATATCGATCATTTGGGCAATCGCCGCGTGCGTGCCGTCGGCGAGCTCCTGGAAAACCAATTCCGCATTGGGCTCGTTCGCATGGAACGCGCCATCAAGGAAAAGATGTCGGTTTATCAGGAAATGTCCACGGCCATGCCTCATGATCTGGTAAACGCAAAGCCGGTAATGGCGGCGATTCGTGAATTCTTTGGCAGTTCACAGCTTTCACAGTTCATGGACCAGACCAATCCGCTCAGCGAAATCACCCACAAGCGCCGCTTGTCGGCCCTGGGTCCCGGTGGGCTCTCGCGCGAGCGCGCCGGATTCGAGGTGCGCGACGTTCATCCCACGCACTACGGGCGTATCTGCCCCATCGAGACGCCGGAAGGCCCGAACATCGGTCTGATCAGCTCGCTTTCCTGCTACGCGCGGATCAACGAATTCGGATTCATCGAATCGCCTTACCGCAAAGTGCGTGGCGGGCGAGTCGTGGATTACGTGCAAGTCGTCAACTCTGGAGACAGCGAATTCAAAGCCGGTGAAATCGCCGAACGCGACAAAGTCGATGCCGTAAATGAGGAACTCAAGCGCCGCCGCGTTACCGCCGAGCCCTATTGTTTCTATCTCTCGGCCTGGGAAGAAGACCGATACGTCGTCGCCCAAGCCAACGTGCCTCTCGATGAGCGCGGGCGCATCA
>DASYYA010000062.1:0-4600 GCA_035934355.1 Candidatus Rubrimentiphilum sp.
GGATCGCGTCCATACGCCGCCTCGATATGCAACAGCAGCATCATTTGAATGCCGGTAATTGCCACCATGTCGCCGGCGGATGCAAATGCGCCTAACACCAATCCGAAAACCGGAATGTGATCGACGGCCGCGCTGGCAAGCGCCACTTTCAAAGCGTTGTTCGCGGCGTCGCGTGTCAACTTAGCGGCGACCGTTTCGCGTAAAACCGGAAGCCGGCGCCCGACCGCGATCTCGACGCCTTTACAGCGTTCGACTAAATGCGGAAACAGACGGCCGCGCAACGCTTCCTTCGAAAGCGCCGGCACGACGTATTCCGAAAATGTACCGGCCGCAGGTGGCGACGCAGGGCCGCTCGATTGGGCTTGCTCGTCGAGCGTGATCGCGAAGATGGGGAGCTTTAAGGCGGCGAGATCGCTGAAGTCCGCACCGCGAACGTCGCCACGACGCCCGAGAAAAAGCACCGCGCGTCCCTCGCGCACGAGTGTGGCCGTGGGCTGGCCCGGGACCAGCGTTTCCAGACATGCCGGCGCATCGGGTGGAACCGACTCATCGTGTCCCGAGAGCAAGAGCGCGCGCATTTCGGCGACGAGCGCCGGGTCGCCGCAAAGGTAGAAACGGAAAGGCTTGCGCGTGTGCGCGGTGACCGCACGGACGTCGATGCCCTTGCGGACGAGCCTCAGAATGTCGCCGGTAGCGGTAGCCATAGCTACAGTGTACTACACGCCGACGTTGGTATTTGTTCCGGTGCTGCCCTCGGGATGCGCTTCTTTGTACGGGTCGTCGGTGTAATCCAGATACACGAGACCCATAAAGATCGCCAGCGCCAACGCGTGCATGCCGCGCGCGTTGGCGACGTCGATGACGCTGCTGTTGGTCACGTGCGCTTCATGAATAATCGCTTGCGGGGTGGTCTTAAAGTCCGCAGCGATGATCGATGCGGCAACCAAGTCGCCGGGCGTCACGTTGTCGTGGAGCATCCCAATGTAATCGATGTCGTCGTCATTGAAACGCAGGTTCAACGCTTTTTGCAGCGTTTCGTAGCGCTGCGGCGAGCTCCCGAGCCCGAGCAGCGTAATCCGCGCGGAGAGCTGCCGCGAGCGCGCTAAAGTGTAGAGCTGTGCGGCCTGCGAGGCCGAAACCGCCGCGGCGCCGAGTGAAGCTGTCGCTTTTTGCATATACGGCAGCAATGCATCGTAGTCGTATTGATTGAGATCGCCGAAATCGTTGATCCGCATCTGGCCTAGGCGTTTGAGGAACGCATCCAAATCGGCCAAGCCGCTATCCAGCTGCATCGCCGCCGCGCGGCCGCCGTCAACGGCGTGCACCATGTCGCCGTCAGCGGTAGAGATTTGATCGATCATGTGCGGATAGGACGGGAAAATGGCCACCGAGTCCGTCGGAATCGGATTGCCATTCAGCGGCGCCTGCATCTCGGTTAAGATTTGCGCGTTCTCGGCGAGCAAACCACTCGGCTTATTCGTCTTGGGATCGATCGATCCGACGCCGTCGATGGCCGAGGTTGCGTCTTGGAACGCCGTGTTGATCGAACGCGACATGCCGTTCAACGTTCTCTCAACCGCTTCGAGCTTCGAACCGTGCTTGATTTCGATCGAACTAAAGTCGGGAGCTTCGTAGTTAATCGCCTGCAGACGCAGCGATAACGATTTCAGCTGGCTCGAACCTTGATCGTGACGCGCGCCGACCTGTTCTTGCGCCTGCGTTTGGACGCGTTGCGCTTCCGCAAGCATCGCGTGCAGCGATGCAAGGTTGGGACGCGTGAGATCGACGCGGCGCGCTTCCATCGAGCGCAGCGCGTTGATCCGTTCAAGTGCGGCCGCTTTGACTTGGGGTGACGAGCTTTCTGTGAGCGCTGCGAGTGTCTGTTCGCTCTTGCTCGTGAGGCCGAGCGCGAGCTGCGATTGGCCAAGCCCAAGCTCCGCGAGCTGGTTGTTCGGGTCTTTCTTGAGAATGTCGGTGAACTGCAAATCCGCGATGCTGTAGCGATCTTCGTCGAGATCGTGCTGCGCGCGGACCAAACGCTCTTGTGCCGTTACCTTCGTGGGATCGAGCTCTGGATAGCCAACCAAATGTGCGATGCGAGCGCTGGATCCCGGATGGTCTTGAAAATATTTGGTGACCAGATCATTATGCTCGCCCTCGGCAGCCCCGAGATGCTGCTGCATCGATATCATTGCGTCGGGATCGTAGCCGGCGCGCGACATCAAGAGCAGACCGTACTCGTCGGCCTGCAGCTCGTCAGCGCGCTGCATCTTGGCCATGACGCCGGCCTGCAGCAGGTTGCCAAAATTGTAGATGAGCGGCGAAAAGATCGAGGCGACGCCCAGCAAGATGCTCAAAATCTGCGAGCGCGATTGCATCGTCACGGTATGGCGGCGCTCGATGTGGCCGGTCTCGTGGCCCAGAACCGCGGCGAGTTCGTCATCCGATTGCACGAAGTCGAGCAAGCCGGTATTCACATAGACGTAACCGCCGAGCGTCGAGAATGCGTTAATCTGCGCGTCGTTGATGATCTTGACGTTGTAGGGCACGTCTTTGCGCACGGTTTGCGCCCAGAGCTTGGCGCCAACGTGTTGTACCCAGGCGTTGAGCAACGGATCGGTCTCGATCGAGTTGCTCTCCACGATCTGTTGATCGTAACTGCGCCCGATCGCGACCTCATCGGTTGTCGATAAAGCGAGTGCGGGTGCCGGGCATATGGCACTCAGCAATGCCAAAATGAGCCCAACCGGAACGATACGACGTACCATGACGATAAAAATCCTTTACCCGCTTAGGCGGGTGCCATTCTCAAGGGTGCGCACTCCCAGAACGCAGAGCGTGGTTCCTTTGTTACCACCCTACTCTGTGTACGATCTGTGTATAAGCAGAAGTTTTTGTGAGGCGGCTGTGGAGGCCGCAGGGCGCTTGGACGCTCATTCGAAGGCCCGGCGGTAATGGCGGTTTTGCGCGGCCGAGGCTTAGGCCTCGAGGTCGGTTTGGCAGAGCGTGATTTTGAGGAAGCTCTTGTCGAGCTGGAAGGCAAGCTTGGCGAGCAGCCCGGCTTTTACTCGGGCACACCGGCGACGGTTTGCGTGGGAAGCGGCAGCCTGGACGCGGAGCAGCTCGCGCGTTTGCGATCGGTGCTGGTGAAGCACGGTATTTTGCTGCAGGCGCTAAGCGGTGATGCCCATCTGGAGACTCTGGCAGACGCGAACGGACTGCAATTCCGTCCCGAGCTCGATGATGGAGGCGAGGAACTCGCTCGCCGTCGCGCTTTGCGGCCCAAACGCGAAGTGCAGCTCTCCGAACAGGCCCGCTCCCTGGTGGCCGATTTTGCAGGGGCGCGGAAAGAAATCGCTACACGACGGCGACGGGGTGAAAGCAGCGTCCGGCGTTTTGTGCCCGAGCCTGAAGCGGCGGCGCCGCCGGTCGCCGCGGTCGAAGCGGCGCCCGCAACGCTTTATCATGTCGGTACACTGCGCGGCGGGCAGGCACTGCACAATATCGGCAACATCGTGGTGATCGGCGACGTGAATCCCGGCGCCGAGTTGGTCGCCGGGGGCGACATCGCGGTCTTCGGCGCGCTTCGCGGCGTGGCGCATGCGGGTGCTCAGGGAGATGCCGGGGCGCGCGTATATGCCATCGAGCTCGCGCCGACCCAACTGCGCATCGCCACGCTGATCGCAGCCGAACCGGCGACTCGCGAAGGCGCATCAAAACCCGAGGCGGCGTGCGTCCAAAACGAGCGCATCGCGATCATGCCGCTGCAAACTGCAACCAAAGTGCGTAAGGAGAAAGCCGAGTGAAAGCTCGTAAAATCGTGCTGACATCGGGCAAGGGCGGTGTCGGCAAAACGACGACAACCGTCAATATTGGCGCGGCGTTGGCGAAGCGCGGACATCGCGTCATTCTGGTCGACACCGATATCGGACTGCGCAATCTCGATCTCGTGTTGGGATTAGAAAAGCGCATCGTCTTCGATTTGGTTGAAGTGGTCGAGGGCCGTTGCCAGGTGCGGCAAGCGCTCATCCGCGACAAACGTTTCGAGTCACTTGCCATGCTGCCGGCCGCGCAGACGCGCAACAAGGATGCGATCCGTGAAGATCAAATGGTCGCGCTTATCGATGAGCTCGCGACGATGGCAGATTACGTGCTGATCGATTGCCCGGCCGGGATCGAGGGCGGCTTTCGCAACGCGATTGCCGGCGCCGACGAAGCCATTGTCGTGACAACGCCCGAGGTGAGTGCTATCCGCGATGCGGATCGCGTCGTCGGCAAATTATCGGAACGTCCCATTCCACTGCGCTTGATTATCAATCGCATTCGCCCCGACATGGTGCGCACCGGCGACATGCTTTCGATCGATGACGTCTGTGAGATTCTTTCGATCGAACTGCTCGGCATTATTCCCGATGATGAAGAGATCATCGATACGACCAACCGCGGCGAGCCGTTGGTGCTCGGTGAGGGATACCGTTTGCGCAGCATTTATGAAAAGATCGCGCGCCGTCTTGAAGGCGAGCTCGTCCCCTTTACCAACCTCGACGCTCCCGGATTCTTCGGCCGCATCTTCGGCGCACTAAAGGCAGGCTGACATGCA
>DASYYA010000081.1:0-21278 GCA_035934355.1 Candidatus Rubrimentiphilum sp.
CGTTGCGTGTGTAGAAGTCGACTAGATGCGTATCGTATGCACGCAGATCGGAAGTGGAAACCGCCGAAACCAATGTAGTAATGCGCGGATCGAGCGACGGCTTTGCCGCCACCGAAGCCGAGCCGAGAGCGATCGCCGCGATCGCCGGAATAAAACGAACCAATTTCACTCCGCTACTTTCCTACCCGAATGTTCATCTACATTCTAAAATGCGCCGACGGGTCGCTCTACACGGGTTGGACCGCCGACTTAGTTCGCCGCGTGCAAACCCACGAAGCGGGCAAAGCTTCCAAATACACGCGGTCGCGCTTGCCGGTGCGGCTGATCGGCTGGATGGGCGTGAGCGATAGGTCGCATGCTAAGAGTATCGAGGCGCAATTTAAGCGGCTCAGCCGCGCCGAAAAGCTCCGGGCGCTCGAGGCGGGCCAGGCCTTCGGATTGACCCTGCACAAAGCGTAGGGAACCTCTGAAGAAGTCGATGTACCGATCGTTTGTGCCGCAATGGCTGCAGGTCCGAGGAGACGACGAGGAAGCATGCCCGCAGCGGCCTGTGACCGAGTCGGCGACGACGGAGTTGCGGCCATTGCGGCCAAACCCTATGGGCATGGACATTTCCGGCGCAGCTCTTCGTTGGCTCCTCGGTCACAGAGCGCTTTGCTATGCTTCCTCGGATCCGCCTCAATCTGCGCCGGAAATGCTCCATGCGATCGGCACAGCGACTTCTGCAGAGGTTCCCTAAATGGCGAACCTCACAGCCCCCGTCGGAGAGGAACTGCGCGCTCTTTTGGACCGCGCCAAAACCTCGGCCGCTCGCATCTCCACGCCCAAAGGCGATATCGTCTTTTCCTTTTATAGTGACGACGCGCCGCAGCACGCGGCCGCCTTCATTAAATTAGCCGACGCCGGCTTTTACGACGGGCTGGCCTTTCACCGGGTCGAGCCCGGTTTCGTGGTCCAGGGTGGCGACCCGAAGGGCGACGGCACCGGCGGCCCCGGCTATCATTTAAAAGCAGAGTTCAATAAACGGCCACACGTTCGTGGAACGGTCGCGATGGCGCGAGCCTCGTCCCACGACTCCGCCGGCTCGCAATTCTACATCTGCCTTGGCGACGCGCGCTTTCTGGACAACCAGTACACGGTCTTCGGGCAGATGACGGACGGCTTCGAAACGCTCGATGCCATCCGCCGCGGCGACAAGATGACGAAAGTCTCGATAGAGAAAATCTAAAGCATTGTGCCGGCGACGCGGCGGTACACCAGATGAGAAATCTGCGCGATACCGTACGCACCGCCATTCCAATCATCTAAGTCCTTCGTATACACCGCGAGCACATACGGCGAGGTGCCGAACGGCTCGATGATCGCCACGTCGCTGCGGGATCCGCTCACTTCGCCGGTCTTGTTGGCGACCGGTACGCCGCGCGGAAGACCCGCCGGGATTTTGTCGCGATCGGTTTGCCCCAGCATGATCTTGATCATCGAGCGGCAGGATGCCGGCGACGCGACGGTACGAATCTCTTCGCGCGCCCCGCGTTCGATCTCAAAAAGCAGGTGCGCCATATCTGCCGGAGTGGTGCGATTGTCCATGTGGTTTAGGATAGCGGCGGTATCCATGAAATGGCGGCGCAACGTCGTGTGCAGCAGCCCGGAATGATGTGCGGTTGCGTTGATGGCGTCGAAGCCTAAGTATGTAATGAGCAGATTGGCCGCGGTGTTATCGCTTTGGCGGATCATCGGCACGATTAGGTCATGCACGCTAAACCGCTCGCCGTCCGATGCGCTTCCCATAAAATCAGAGCCGCCGATGTAATCGCGATTACGAAAAACGATGGAGTGCCGCATAACAGCCGGATCGCCCTCAGCCAGTCGAAACGCGGTCAGCATGATCAGCACTTTGATGGTTGAGGCGCTCGGAAACGAAACGCCCGCATTGTACGAAAAAAGCGGTGGTCCGGGCGCCATCGTTCGCGCTTCGACGCCAACGGTCGCCGGAATGCGCGCGATCGCTTGCAACAAGAGCATGTCGAACGACTGGGCGGACGCAAGGCGAGGACGGCACGCGACGGCTGCCAGACCGGTAAGAAAGGCCGGGCGGCTGAGCTTCACGATCCCGTTCCCTGATAGTGCTGCAGGCCGTAGCGCCAAAATGCATACGAGATGGCGAGCCAGCCGAGACCGACGACCGGGGTTAACAGTCCGACCTCGGGCGAAAGCGACAAACCGGTCTCCGTCTTGTGCAGCAGAAACGTTGCCGGAAAATAATTCATGAACGCAAACGGAAAGACAAACGCGAGCAACACGCGGACGCCGCGGGTGTAGATGCTGATCGGATAGCGCGTAAACTCTTGTTCCAGCGACATCACCACCCACCGTAAGGTATCGACGCGCACAAACCAAAATGAAGCGGTCGCCACAGCTAACGATATACCCAGGTCAATCAGCGCGCCCCCAACCATGACCAGCGGCACGAAGAGAACGAATGCGGCGTTCACCTGGACGCCGGCGTAGCCGGTCGCCAGCACGAAGTAGATGATAGCCAGGAGCAACCCGTCCGGAAAAATCTGCGCGGGCACGGTCAGCGTTTGAAAGAGCGTATCCTGCGGGCGTATCAAGAACCGATCGAAGCGGCCCTCGCGTACATACTCTGGAACATTAACCACCGTGAAGAAGAATGTGTTGTGAAATTCGTGCCCCAGCATCCAGAGCGCGTAGAGGAATGCCATCTGCCGGAAATCCCAGCCGTTCATCGACGGAAACTGGCGCAGCGTTACCCAAAGCGCCGCAATCGCGGTCGCGTGGTATACGAGTGTAAACCCAAACCACATCAGGAAATTCGCACGATACTCCAGCATCGTCAAGAAATTGATGCGCCAATACTGGTAATAGGTCGCGAGCATCGCCGCTAGTGGAGTTCAAGTTCGAACGAACGCTTCCCGTTCGCGCGCCATATCGTTTGGATTTCACAGTAGACGCGCTGCGACGGCTGGCTGCCAATATCGTGGACATTGTGGACCAAGATGGCTGTTACCGGCGCGCACTCCAAGATCGACGCGGAACCAATGTCATCGAAGTACGACAGCGCGATGCGCGCACACTCGTATTGCGCATTGCCGGACCCCGAGCCGCGCGATGGGTGGGCACGGTCGAAGCGATGCTTGGGACGCAAAGAGACTTGCAACCATGGTTTCGTCGCGCGCGTGCGTTCCCGTGGCTGGCAAAACTCGCAACCCGTTTTCGCGGAGTGCATCCGCCGCGTTATCCTACGCTCTGGGAGGCGATGGCTCACGCAATTGTCTTCCAGCAGATCAGCATTGCGTCCGCAAGTGCGATCATGCGGCGCGCCGTGGCGCAGCTGAGCCCGCCGGTTGAGAGTGGCGGCATAGCGTACTATCCATTCTTTACGCCGTCGCAGCTGTTGTATTCCGCAGACGAACCACTGCGCGCTGCGGGATTGAGTGCCAACAAGATCCAGCACTTGCGCAGCGCTGCGCTTGCTATCGAGGATCGATCCATCACCGAGGCAATGCTTGCGAAGCTTCCCAGCGCCGCAGCCGCCGAGAGACTGCGATCGGTTCGTGGAATCGGACCCTGGAGTGCCGCCGTGGTCCTGCTTCGCGGATGCGGACGCCTGGATGTTTTTCCGCTCAAAGACTCTGGGGTGGCCCACTCGTTGCGTTTGGTCTCGGGCGATGCGCAAATAGATGCCGACGCGCTTCTGCGCGCTCTCGGCCCTATGAAAGGAATGCTATACTTTCATTTACTCTTAGGGCGCATGCGAGGTCCGGCAGAATGAAAGTCTCAGAACCACAGAGCGCGTTTGCCATTCAGCGAGCCGCGGAGCGGTATTTCGCCGATCACGGCTGGTTGAAAACATATCATTCGTTCAGTTTCGCGGATTATTACGATCCGCAAAATGTCAACTGGGGTGCGCTGCGGGTTTTCAACGACGATTTCATCGCGCCCGGAGCCGGCTTCCCGACACACCCGCATCGCGATATGGAGATTCTCACCTACATTTTTAGCGGCGAACTCGAACACCAGGACAGTATGGGAAACCGCGGCGTCGTAAAACCCGGCGGCGTACAATTTATGAGCGCCGGCACCGGCGTACGCCACTCCGAATACAACGCGCGCACCGATACGGAATTGCACTTAGCGCAAATGTGGGTGGTGCCGGGCCGGCTCGGAATGCCGCCGTCATATGGCCAAATGGATTTTACAGAAAAGGATCGGCATAATCGCTGGTTGACGGTTGCATCCGGCGAGCCCAACACCCAAGCCGCGATCGCTTTGACGCAAAGCGCAACGCTGCGCGTGGCGCACCTAGAGGATCATTCGCTGCGCCACACATTCCAACCACGGCGTTATGGCTTCTTATTTGTTGGCCCTTCGACAAGCTCAGGACAGGCCCAGGTAAAAGCTAATAATGAAGAGTTGAACGCGGGTGATGCGGTGCGCATGTACGATATCGAGCGGCTTGAACTGAATGGCAGCGCCGAAGTGATTCTCTGGGATCTGCCCCAATAAGAATTGCACTGACGGTTATCGTCGCCGTCACAGCGCTACGCTGTTATCTGACGGCGCATTACCCGTTGACCGAAGACGAAGCCTATTATTGGCTGTGGAGCCGTCATCTCGATTTCGGTTACATGGATCATCCGCCGGCGGTGGCGTGGCTGATCGCCGCAGGTTCGTGGCTGGGCCACAGCGCGCTCGCGATTCGACTGCCGTTTATTCTTTGCGAAGGATTGGCTGCGATCGTTGTAGGGCTCACGGTTCTCACACTCAGCGGTTCGCAGCGAGCGGCATCAGTAGGCGCAATCATGTTTGCACTCATTCCGCAGCTCCGCTGGACGATTGGCGAAGCGCTGCCCGACGGCCCGTACGTTTTATGTTGGGCTGCCGCGCTGTGGTTTGCGGCGCGTGCTGCAAAAAAGGCGCGCCTCGACGACATCGTATTGCTCGGCATTGCGCTGGGCGGTGCTTTGCTATCGCGTTTTTTCGCCTGGGCGCTGCTCGGTGGAATCATCGCGTACTCGTTGATGCCGCGGACGCGTTTCCTATGGCGCCGGCATTTTTGGGTTGCGCCGTTGCTCGCGGCGATTCTGTATGTACCGTTCTTAGTATGGAACGCGAATCATCAATGGGCGAACTTTATGTTTACGCTCCAGACTCGCCACCCGATGGAAGGGTTCTCTTTCAATCATCTAGGGGTGGATTCGACGGTGCGATACCTGCTCTTCGCGATCGCATTCTGCGCCGTGGGATACTGGGCGACGATCTCCGAGCGCGCATGGCCGCTACTTGCCTGGACCGCCCTTCCATTTCCACTCGCGCTGGCGGCGCTCTCATTCTTTCAGCCGGTCGATTCCTATTGGCTGCTTGGACCATTCGCGTCGCTTTGCGCGGGCATCGGTTTGGCATTCGATCGCCTCAAGCTGCCGGTGCGCGCACTCGGCGCCGTCGGATGGGTGGCAGCCTTCGGCGCTACCGTGTATGTTGCGGCTGCCGGAGCGTGGATGCCGTCGGCGCGTTTCGGCGGCGAGTCGGCGATCTACGCGCCACTTGCGCGCGATCTATTGTCGGTAACCCGCGGATCGCAAACGCCGGTCTTCGCGAACTCCTACGAACTCGCATCGGAGCTGGTCTATTACGGGCTGCCGGTTCGGCTTCGCGGCAACTCGCCGCAAGCGCGCGAGTGGTCATTCTGGGGCCAAACTCCATTACCGCCGCGGGCGCTGCTCGTGCTTAACGCCGCCACACCGCTCGAGCGAAACGAGTTGGCCCATGACACGCACGCGGATTATCGTGCGACCGCCGGACCGCGATTGAGCTATTGTCTGCCAGGGGTCCAAAAGAGCTACGATACTTACTGGTTATCATCCGCCTTGTATCACCACGCGGCGCGACGCGGCGCGCCAAATCCATAACGAGAGGCCCGCAAACAAACCCAGCCACAGCAGTTGAATCGCGAAAAATTTCGCATACTGCTGCGGCGGGGTCACTCCGACATAGATGAGTAACGGCGTGGAATAGATCGCAGCGAAAGGCAGCGCAAAGACGATGCGTCCAAAAAGTCCCGGGAAAAATGTCAACGGAATGATCTGGCCGCTGAGCAGATCCGAAACCCAGCGCACGATCAGCTGAATGGCAAACGTTTCCAGCGTCCAGAAAGCAATCGCGTTCATCACAAAGTTCACGAAGAAATTCAAAAGATAGCCGATGAGGAACGACAGCACAAAGGCGCCGAACACCGGTGCAGGCGGAACATCGATATGCACCAACAGCAACGCAAACAGCACCGACGGAATGACGAGAATTGCATGCAACCCCGTTTGACCGAAACCGTCGCTGAAGAAGTAAAACGGAACACTGATCGGCTTCATTAAGTCGGTTGCGATCGTTCCCTCGCGGATCTTCTCACGAATGAGCCGCGTGCCGTCCACCTCGAGTATGAGCGACATCAAAAGCGCCACCGTGGCGTAGGTGATCATGCTGTGCAGCGGCAGATTCAATGGCGCCAGATTCTGGGCGTACAACGCGGTCCACACCGACCGCAGCAAGTAAACCCGTACGACTAAAGAGCCGATCTCCGTAAAAACTTCGAGCCGGTAGGTCGCCTCGCGCGCGAACGCTTTTTTGGCAAACTCGACGTATGGGTTGAGTGCCGCGAAGGCGCCGATTACCAATTATTTCTTCTGTTTCTTGATAGCGGCTTCGCGGCGAAGGCGCGCTTCTTCGAGCTCGACAAACATCACGTCGACAACTTTTTCGACCTCAACGGCCTGCGTCGGAGGCGGCTCTTCGGTTTTCTTGGGAGCCGGTTTGGGAGCCGCTTTCTTGGGCGGTTCGATCGTGGCGTCTTGCGCGTGAATCTGGCGCAAGAATTTGGAATAGCCCTCCGCCGCTTTGGCGCGCACGTCATCGCTGTCGGGCAAATTAAACACATCTTGAAAGAAATGCATCTTTCCATGCACGGTCTCGGCTTCGCGTGGCGGATAAATCGTCGCGGGATCGCCGTGCGCGATGTGCAGCATCGGAACGTGCTGGCCCGTCTTCACGCGGGAGTTCACGTGCACGATGGCTCCGATGGCGACGCTGACTTTCTCCTCGACGGTGGCGCCGTTGAAGATCCGGGCTGCCGAGGCAATGAAAGCGCCCGGCTCGATTGTCGCGCCGACAACGTACGCGCCGGGCCCGATGATGCAGCTTTCTCCGATAGTGCACGGAAACTGCATCACCTTTCCGCCGCTGCTTTTGACGATCGCATTCTCCATTACGACCGTGTTGGCTCCAATTACGATCGGAGCGCCTTCGGCACTAATGACGGCGCCAAAGAGTATGGCGCAGCCCTCTTCGATCGTTACATCGCCGCTTATGGTTGCTGTCGGCGCAACGTACGCGTTGCCGTCGATCTCCGGTGTCTTCGTGCCGCTAGAAACAATCATGAGCCCGCATACTCCTGCGCATATCCTTCGACGTAGATCCGTCGAATTATCGATTCCAATTCGGGTTCCTCGATGCTCACATCGCGGATCTCGTAGCGCTCCATCGCTTCGCGAATCAATTGGTCGGCGCGCGCGCGCCGGCGATCGAAGCGGTAGCGCACCAAGCCGCGATCGTTGGATTCGATCTCGGCCCCCTCGAGCACCGGATTGGGATGCGGCGCCGTCAGCGTCAGCACAAGGGTCCGGTGCGTTCCGTACTGTTCCTTGATGTGCTCGATGCCGCCGTCGTAAATAATGGTGCCGCGGTCGATGAGGATAATGCGGCGGCACAAGCGTTCGACGTCGGCCAAGTCGTGCGTCGTGAGAATGATGGTGGTTTTGCGTTCCTCGTTGATCCGGCGAACGAATTCGCGGATCGCTTCCTTGGCGACGACGTCGAGGCCAATCGTCGGTTCGTCCAAGTAGACGATTGGGGGATCGTGCAGCATCGCAGCGGCGAAGTCACCGCGCATGCGTTGGCCGAGCGAGAGCTGCCGGACGGGCGTGCGCAAGAACGGCTGCATTTCAAGAATCTCGATGAAGGTTTGCAGGTTCCGCTTGTAACGGTCGGCGGGGATCGCGTAAATCGCACGCAGCAGCTCAAATGATTCAACGAGCGGCAAATCCCAATAGAGCTGGCTGCGTTGGCCAAAGACAACGCCAATGTTGCGGGCGTTTTCGCGGCGGCGTTCGTAAGGCACTAAACCCGCGACTTCGATCGTCCCGGAGGTCGGGACCAAAATACCGGTGAGCATTTTAATGGTCGTGGATTTGCCGGCCCCATTCGGCCCAATATATCCCACGAGCTCGCCCGCTTCGAGTTCCATCGTCACGTCGCGAACCGCGATCTTTTCTTCGTATTGTCGCGAGAAAAGCGTCAACAACGCTCCGGCGGCGCCGGTGCGGCGTTTTGGCGAGCGAAATGTCTTGCGCAGATCGCGCGTGCGAATAATGGGCACTTAACAGGCCCATTCTCCGAGGGCCTTGCCGCGCCTCGGCCTAAGAGGCGCGAGGTGGTCATTACGATCTCCAATCGTTATGGTTGCGGCGGTCTTGCGGTCGCGCGTCGCGCTGCCGAGCGCCTCGGCTACGAATATGTTGATGAGCAGCTGCCGGTCGTCGTCGCAAAGCGGCTGCACACGTCTCCGGAAGCCGTGGAATCGGCCGAAGATACCGGCCGCACGGTCAGCGAGAAAATGCTGCGTGGTCTCGAGCTGGGCACGCCCGAAGTGCGTGCGGATGCGACCGTTTCATTCGATGAAGCGTGTCTGCGCGAAGTGCAGGAAGCCGTGCGTGAATTCGCTGCGCGTGGAAACGTGGTGTTGATCGGTCGCGGCGCGCACGCAATTTTGGGCCGCAGGCCCGACATCTTGCGCGTTTTTATGCACGCGCCGCGTGAATGGCGTATCCGGCATATCATGGACGGCGAGCATGTAGACGAAAAAACGGCCACCGCCGAAATGGATCGCGTCGATCGCGCACGGCGCGACTACGTGCGCGCCTATTATGAAATCGATTGGAGCGATCCGGCCAACTACGATCTCGTTATGGATACGTCAACATTCGGCGTTGAGGGTGGCGCGGAAGTGATCGTGTGCGCGGCTAAGCCGCGGTGAGCGTCGAGCGCGGCATCCCTCGCCGGCGCATCTCGATATTTGCGGCGCTCCGTTTTCGTGACTTCCGGCTCCTGTGGATCGGTTTGTTGGTTTCCAATCTCGGATCGTGGATGCAGCTGACCGCGACCGGTTATTACATCGCGCACCTCGCAGGAAATGCGCACACGGCGGCGCTCTACTTGGGGTTCCAAGGATTGGGCCGCGCAATTCCCGTCTTGCTGCTTTCACCGATTGCCGGCTTAGTCGCCGATACGTACCCGCGACGGAGCATTCTTTTTGTCACCAACATCGTAATGGCGCTCCTGGCTTTGATGCTCGCGATCTTTACGAGCCTCGGGTGGATGAATATCGTGGGTCTCATCTTAATAAATGCCGCGAGCGCAGCCGCTCTGTCATTCGATTCGCCAGCACGGCAAAGCTGGGTGCCGCTCATGGTCGAACGCGAGTATATCGGCAATGCGATTGGGTTAAACTCGGTTGCATTTAACGCGCCGGCGGTTCTCGGCCCGGCAATCGCCGGTCTCCTGATCGTCGGCGTCGGGATTGCCGGTTCGTTTTATGTCAATGCGATTGCGACGCTTGCTGTTGTGCTGGCGCTGGCCTTCATGCAGCCCGCACCGCCGAGCGCCTCGCGTCCCGAGAATTGGCTCGAATCGATCGTCTATGGTTTGCGGTTCCTCCGCGAGCATCCCATTTTGCAGTGGATTGTCGCGATCTTTATCGTCACGGCGCTTTTAGTGCGGCCGTACAGCATATTGCTTCCGGCGTTTGTCGTCAACACGCTGCGCGGCAATGCGCTCGACTTGAGCTTCGCAATTTCCTCGACGGGTGCCGGAGGTTTTGCGGGCGCGCTGCTCACGGCATATATGGGTTCGCGCGAACGGCGTGGAGTCGTATGGTTCGCTGCGGCGATCGTCATGTCGCTCGGTGTAGGGAGCTTGGGTTTCATTTGGAGTCTCTGGCTTGCGCTGCCCATCCTTTTCTTAATCGGCGCCGCAACGATGACACTGCTTGGCGCGTCCAATACGTTGATCCAGACACTCTCGCCGGACGACGTTCGCGGCCGTGCAATCTCCGTCTACACGATGGTCGCGATCGGCCTGGTTCCGGGCGGCGCGCTCATCGTCGGCGCACTCGGTTCGTTGGTCGGGCTACATATGGCGTTTCTCTCCGTCGGCGTACTCACCGCGTTATTTGCGCTCTGGTCGTGGCTTGCGCGGCCGATTCTGCGAACGGTTTGAGCCGGCTGCACCAAACGACGTAAACGGTGAACTGCGTTTGTGCCGTGCCGTAGTGCAACGCCGGCCCCGCTGCGATTGCGGCATAGCGCCGCGCCAAGAACGAATACAACGCCGAGCGGCGCTCGAGTGGATGTAGCAGAAGAACAATCGCACGCGGCGGAAGCTCCGAGCCATACCATCCGTCCCACATTGAGGCTTGACTTGTCCCGCCGATCATCGTCGTTTTCATCCCGTAGTATCGCAGCGTAGCGGCAATTTGATACGTGTCGGTTACCGGTCGAACACTGCGCTGCGTGATGAATCTGCGGGCGTCGGCCGCAATGCCGGGATAGAAAACAAAATCGCGCTTATCGAGCGGCCCGCTTCGCCAGAGGCCGGCCGCAGCCACCGAAGCCATCGTTAAAATCGCCGCCGCCGCCCAAACGCTTAGCACGGCCGCTCGCAGCGGCTTTCGGAACTCGCCTATCCACGGACCGGCGACCAAACAGAGCGACGTGAATGGACCGGCCATCCAATACGTTTCAACGTTCTCCATAAAGGAAAGCGCGAAGAGCCCGAGCATCATTGGAACGCCGGTCCACAGCGCGAGCGCTCCATTTCTTCCGCGGGCTGCCGCAAAAATGACGACCAGAAAAGCCGCTACATAAAAGAGCAAGCGCATTGCGTGGAAGCTGCTGAGCTCGGGCATTCCCTGCGCTGCAAAATTCATTCTTCCAAACAGCGTGAAAGTGAAGTTACTCCAGCCGTGCGCCGCATTCCAATACAACAGCGGCGCGTAGATCAGCACCACGACTGTCAACGGAATCCAAAGGGTGCGCCTCAGGGATCTATTTGATGTGAGCGCCCATGCGCAAATACCCGCCACGAGCGCCCACCCGAAGAACCGTGACATCACGGTGGCGCCAAGCGCGACGCCGAGAAAAAACGCGTCGGTGCGCGATCCGCTTTTTGCCCAGCGCGCGGCAAAAAGCAGCGAGAGCGCCCATCCCAACAAATACGGCGGATCGGGTTTGGCTTGCGCGATCAAAAGATCGGGCTGTGGAATGAGCGTAAAAATAATCGCGCACAGACCTGCGCCGCTCCGCGATGCGCCAAGTGTTACGGCGGCGCGTCCCAATACCAGAGCGGCGACCGTTTCACAGGCGATGAACGGCAAACGGATCCAAATCGCGCTATGACCGATCCAGGAAGTCGTGGCGATCAGCCACGCGACCATCGACGGATGATCGACATAACCAAAGGCCGGATGCAAGCTCCAGACCCAGTAGTACATCTCATCGTCGTTGAGCGGCATGATCGTGGCCGCGAAGATCCGGAAGAGTGTGACGGCGACGATAACGACGAGAGCCGGAGAATTGAAAAAAAGCGCGCCGATTGCCGGCGCGCTGTAAGGAAAACGCCGAAGCGTTTTAGCTAAGCGGCCTTCTTCCGGCGGCGCCGGCGGGTCGCTTTGCGTGCGCCGGCTTTACGTCCGCCCTTACGAGCGGCTTTGCGACGACGCTTACGCGGAGCTGCCTTTTTCGCAGCTGCCTTTTTCCTTCTCCGTTTGACTGCCATTTAAGCTCAGTCATCCTTTCTCTGGCTGGTTAAGCAGCCAGGGTGTTGCCTATGTTATACAATATTACGGCTGTCGTGACAAGTTTTCGCGTCGACGACACCGAGATCGACGCGATCATCGACGGCACCGGCGATGCGATCGTTCTGATCGCGGGCTTTCCGTTGACGCGCGAGATCTGGAACGAACCGGCGGCGCAGCTTGCACGATCACACCGAATCATTTGTCCGGATCTTCGCGGAATGGGAAGCTCGCGCGTTCCTGATGGACCCTATTTAATGGAGATTCTTGCCGGTGACATCGCCGCAATGTTGGATGCGTTGTCGATCGAGAAAGCCGGAATTGCCGGACATTCCCTGGGTGGTTACGTCGCGCTCGCATTCGCGCGAATGTACAGCGAACGGGTGAACAAACTCGCGCTGGTGTGCAGCCGTCTTGGCGCGGATTCGCCCGAAATTGCTGGTTCCCGCAACGATTTGGCCGATCGGCTCGAGCGCGAAGGCTCGATCGAGCCCGCGCTGGATGTATATCTTCCGCGCCTCTTTTCCGATGCAATCATTCGATCGAACGCGCAGCTTTTCGATCGCGCGCGCGATATCGGAAGACGGAACTCGGCGCGCGGCGCGGCTGCCATGTTGCGCGGCATGGCGCAACGCGCCGACTCAAATGATATTGCACCGGAGTTGGGGATGCCGGTCCTGATCGTTGCCGGCAAAGATGACAAAGTCGTTCCTTTAGAAGAAGCGCAGCGGATGCAACGCGCCTTTCCGGCGGCGCAGCTCCGGATCATGGATCGGAGCGGACATCTGCCAATGCTCGAAGAGCCCGCGGCGCTGACGGCGGTGCTCTCCGGATTCTTCGAAAGTCCTTAGAGCCGGCGAAGCGGCGCCGCGCTCCGGCGGCGGAAGAGATTCAGCAAGAACAGAACGCCGAGGATCAGCGCAGCGATGATCGCCGCCGGCAAGATAATGTGAAGCACCAGGAAGCCGACGACAAAGACGACCACCAAAACAACGGCAACGGCCAGCGTCAAGCGGACGAAAAGATTAAGCATGCCATCTACTACCATTGGCGCTGGGGACGGGTTTCGTCCATCCCGGAAAAGAAGTTTTCCCTATGAAATTTGCCTCTGCAGCCGCCTTCTGTGCCGCCCTCAGCCTTGCGCTGGGGAGCGCCGCGCTTGCCGACCAGTCCAAGCCGATGCGCCATCTGGTCTATGGATTCGACATCAGCATCACCAGCGAATTGACCGTCCACAGCTCCGGCATCGACGCCAGCGGGGGCGGCACCGGTAGCGGTATTGCGCATTACGGCGGCGGCAATAGCGACAAAGGAACGATTACGCTCGACGTCATGGGTGTGCAGCCGGACTCCGGCTTAGTCGTGAGCATTTCGGAGCAAGGCCGCGGCGATCGCTCCGCCGATGCGGCAACATGCGTCGCCTACGGAATGGGGAGCGTGGTCTGCGATCCCAACAAGAAGATTAATGAAGAGGAGATGTCGCTGCTGCGGGTCATCGGCCGCAACTTTGTGGATCCGGCGCAGATCGATCTTAAACATCACTGGCAGACCAGCGAAAACATCAATGGTGGCACCGAGACCAACGATTATACGATTGCGAACGACAGCGGCAACGGTGTTCTCGGCATCGATTACTTGCGTGTGCTGAAAGTCGAGGGCGCCAACGGGTTTCGCGCCGATACGCACGGCAACCTGAGCTACAATCAAAAGAAGACCGTTCCTATTCAAATCAAAGAAGATACCGTTTCTCGTCAGAACCAGGGCGCCGGCCAAGAGAATCGCACCGAACAGCAACTGACGCTGACACTCACCTCGGACTCGCTCGCGCAAGCCACCACGCCGTAGCCGGCGCAGGACCTCCACGCGTACGCCGAACATCTGTTCGAGATGACTGAGGCTTTGAGCGGGTTCCATCCGCTCGTCCGGGATTGGTTTGCAGCCCGAAACTGGATCCCGACCGAACCGCAGATTGAAGGCTGGCCCCTCATTCGAGAAGGCCACGACGTGCTAATATCCGCTCCCACCGGCTCGGGAAAGACGCTGGCGGCCTTTTCGCACTGCCTGGACCAACTCGTGCGCGCCGCAGCCGCCGACGCGCTCCCCGACGCGACGCTCGTGGTGTACGTGTCGCCGCTGCGCGCGCTCAGCAACGACGTCCACAAGAACTTGGAACTCCCTCTGAGTGAGATTTTGGAACTGGCCAACCAGCGATTGCTGCCGCTGCGGCCAATTCGAGCGTTCGTCCGGACCGGCGACACGACGACGCTCGACCGGCAACGCATGCTGCGCAAACCGCCGCACGTTTTGGTCACGACGCCGGAATCGCTCTTCATCTTACTGACGGCCGAAAAATCGCGCGCGCTTTTCACCGGGGTCTCGACGGTTATCGTCGACGAGATTCACGCGATGGCAGCCGACAAGCGCGGTTCGCACTTGGCTCTGACGCTCGCGCGGCTCGATGCGCTGGTGGAAGCCAACACCGGGCGCAAGCCGCAGCGTATCGGACTCTCCGCAACCGTTCATCCGATCGAAAACGTCGCAGAATTCCTGAGTCCGGCTGCACGGGTTGTCAACATCGGTTTGCGCCGCGAAATGCATACGCTTGTCGAGGTTCCCAGCGACGAACTCGGACCGGTCGCCAGCACCGAGATGTGGGGGGAGATCTACGATCGGGTTGCCGACCACATTCGCGCACATCGCACGACCCTCGTGTTCGTCAGCACCCGGCGCATGACCGAGCGCGTCGCATTCGCACTCACCGAACGCCTCGGCGAAGGCGTGGTGATGCCGCACCACGGGAGTCTTTCCAAAGAGTCGCGCTTTAACGCTGAAAATCGCTTAAAGAATGGCGAGCTGCGCGCCGTGGTTGCGACCGCGTCGCTCGAGCTCGGCATCGACATCGGCTCGATCGATCTTGTCGTGCAGCTCGGGTCGCCGCGCTCGATTGCAGTCGCGCTGCAGCGCATCGGCCGCTCGGGACATTGGGTCGGCGCCAAACCGGAAGGCCGCCTCTTTGCAACGACGCGCGACGAATTGCTGGAGTGCGCGGCGCTGGTGCGGTCGCTGCGTGCCGGCACGATGGATGCACTCACCATTCCGAGCGCACCGCTGGATATTCTCGCGCAGCAGATCGTCGCTGCGTGCGCAACCGATGAGTATCGTGTGGATGCGCTTTACGATCTGGTGCGCACAGCCTGTCCCTATCGCGATCTCGAGCGCAAAGATTTTGACGAAGTGCTCGACATGCTGGCCGACGGCGTCGCGCATTCGCGCGGCCGCAGCGGCGCATTTCTGCATTACGACCGCGTCAACGGACGCATCCGCGCCCGGCGCGGCGCGCGCATTGCCGCCATTACATCGGGTGGCGCCATTCCCGAAACGGCCAATTATAATGTCGTCGCCGAGCCCGAAGGGCACATCGTCGGGACGCTCGACGAAGATTTTGCCGTCGAAAGCCTCGCGGGCGATGTTTTCTTGCTCGGCATCACGTCGTGGCGCATCCGGCGTATCGAGCCCGGAATCGTGCGCGTCGAAGATGCTCACGGCGCCGCGCCGACCATTCCATTCTGGAATGGCGAAGGCCGCGGCCGCACGATCGAACTGTCGAACGAAGTCTCCGCGCTGCGCTCAGCTATTGACGACCGTGACGATTTGGCGGCATTCGAAATGCTCGAGCGCGACTGCGGTCTGGATCGCGGCGGCGCCGAGCAAGCGGTACGATATGTGCGCGCCGGTAAGAAAGTGCTGGGCGTCGTGCCGACGGATCGCACGATCGTCGCGGAGCGATTTTTCGATGAGGGCGGCGGCATGCAGCTCATTCTGCATACGCCGTTTGGTGCACGAATCAATCGCGCGTGGGGCTTAGCGCTGCGCAAAAAATTCTGCCGTTCATTTAATCTCGAACTCCAAGCGGCCGCGACCGACAACGGCATCTGTCTTTCACTGACCGATCAGCACGCATTTCCGCTCGACATTGTCTTTGAATATGTGAAAACGCCGAGCGTCGAATATACGCTCACGCAAGCGCTGCTCGCCGCGCCGATGTTCGGCGCGCGCTGGCGTTGGAACGCAACTCGCGCGCTCGCGATTCTCCGGATGCGTGGCGGCCGCAAAGTTCCGCCGCAACTCATGCGCATGCGCGCCGACGATCTGCTGGCATCGGTCTTCCCCGATCAAGCGGCCTGTGCGGAGAACCTGACGGGGCCGATTCGCATTCCCGATCACGTGCTCGTGCGCGAAACCATTGCCAATTGCTTGCACGAAGCGATGGATCTGCCGGGCTTGATGAAGATTCTAGGCGATGTCGAGCAGGGCATGATTCGCACCGTTGCCGTTGATACGCCGGAGCCCTCACCGTTCTGTCACGAGATCCTCAACGCAAATCCATACGCGTACCTGGATGACGCGCCATTGGAGGAACGGCGTGCGCGTGCCGTGCAGTTGCGGCGCACGATTCGTGACGATCTCGACGGCGCCGGCATCCTGGACGCGACGGTGATTGCCGAGGTAGCCGAAGAGTCATGGCCTGTGGTTCGCGATGCCGATGAGCTGCACGATGCACTGCTCACGCTGATCGTCATGCCGCCCGCGCCGCAGTGGCAAGATTGGTACATCGAGCTGGCAGCTGAGAACCGCGTCAGTACATTGCACGTCGATGGTTCGTCTTTCTGGGTTGCCGCGGAACGACTGCAGCTGGCAAATGCTGCCTACGGCGACGCGTCGCAAGAAGAGGCGGTTGCCGAAATATTGCGCGGATGGCTTGAATGTAGCGGCCCGCTGACCGTTGCCGAAATGGGGGAGCGTTTTCGGATCGATGCATCGATTGTTGAGGCTGCGCTGATACGGCTCGAAACGCAAGGCCAGTTATTGCGCGGCCGCTTCCGCGGCGGCGAAGGCGAAGAGTGGTGCAACCGTCGCGTGCTGGCGCGCATTCACCGGCGCACGATCGGACAACTGCGGCGCGAAATCGAGCCCGTTACATCCGCAGAGTTCGTTCGATTCTTACAGCGCTGGCAGCACGTCGCGCCCGCGACGCGCTTGCACGGGGTGGACGGCACGTTGCAGATTATCAAGCAGCTCGAAGGGTACGAAATTCCCGCGACGGCGTGGGAGACACAGATTCTTCCGAAACGCATTGCCGGGTATCGTCCCGAGTTTTTGGACAAGCTTTGCTACTCGGGCGAAGTGATGTGGGGCCGGCTCGCGCCCCACCCGTCGCTCTCACTGGAAGAAACTGACACTGCGCGGCGCATTCGCCCCACAAAAATCGCGCCGATCTCGATCTTCACGCGTGAGGACGCAGACGAACTCATTGTGCGAAGAGAAGACGGCGTTTCAGGGCTGTCGCATGCGTCGCGCGAAGTGCTCGCCGCGATCGAGGCGAAACGCGCGCCGTTCTTTAGCGAGATCGTTCGCGAAACCAAACGTCTGCCGGCAGAGGTAGAAGAAGCGCTGTGGCAATTGGTTGCCGCCGGGCTCGTGACCGCCGATGGATTTGATGCGTTACGTGCGTTGATCGACGCAAAGCGCCGCCTCGGTGAGAAAGGTTTGCGCGCGCGTCCGAGATCGTCCAGCGGCCGCTGGACATTGCTCGCATCGACTACGGAATCGATCGACGCCGAGAAATTTGCACGCAGGTTGCTCGAACGCTGGGGCATTCTCTTCCGCGACGTCATCGCGCGAGAAAGTTTGGCGCCACCGTGGCGCGAGCTGCTCTGGGCGCTCCGGCGCATGGAAGCGCGCGGCGAAATTCGCGGTGGGCGGTTTGTTCACGGTTTTGTCGGCGAGCAATTCGCGTTACCGGAAGCATTGGATGCGCTCCGCGCCGTGCACCGCAATTCGGATGAGAGCGATCTGGTGGAAGTTGGCAGTTACGATCCGCTGCAGCTCGCCGGAATTGTTTTGCCCAAAGATAGTGTCATGGTGAGCTTGTCGAACCACGCTCGAGCAGCGACCGTCTAGGTCGCGTGTCGAGAGCCCATTCGATCCAACATTAAATAAATCGAAGCCACATGCGCGACGGAATCGATAGTGCCGTCGCGGACATATTGGTGCAGTTCATCGAACGTTGCGAACTCGAGTGTGATGCTTTCACTCGCGTCGAGTTGCGGCGGGCCAACGTGCTCGACGCGCGGCGCAAAAAACAAATGGGCGACGATATTAGCATTCGTCGGATCGATAACGAAGGTGCGCACGAATTCCATCTTGCCGGCATAACCCGTTTCCTCGGCGAATTCTCGAACCGCCGTTTGCAGCGGTTGCTCGTCCGGATCGATAGCGCCCGCCGGTAGCTCGAGCAAGACTTTGCCGATGCCGTGTTTGTATTGGCGCACGAGAATCACGCGCTCCTCACCCGTCAGTGCGAAGATAATCGAAAAGCCGCGGCTCTCGCGCACGTAATAATCCGCAATGACACTGCCGTCGGGAAGTTCGATCGTGTCCTTGCGCAGTTTCAAATACCGCGAATCGACGACCACGTTAGAAGACGTCACGCGCCAGTTCGGCTTGTCCATGGCGCGCTGCTTCGGCATGGTCGGAGACGCTCCCCGAACAAGTGAGAGGACGTGCCGAATATTGTGGTCGCGGGCGGCGGAACGATGGGTGCCGGAATCGCCTCGGTTGCGGCGCAGGCGGGATTCGGGGTCACCTTGATTGAGCCGGATGCGACCACGCGTGCGCGTCTGAAAGATCTCCTGAAAAACGTCCAGCTCTACGAATCGCTGCCGGTTGGATTAACCGCCGATCTGGCGATCGAAGCGGTTCCGGAGAATCTCGACCTCAAACGCGCGATTTTCGAACAGCTGGCGGGATCGCTTGGAGCGCAAACGCTGCTCGCAACCAACACGTCGTCGTTGTCCGTCACCGAAATTGCTGAAGGGATTCCGTCGCCCGAGCGCGTGCTCGGAATGCATTTCTTCAACCCGCCTGCAAAAATGAAGCTCGTCGAGATCGTGCGCGCCGATGAAACGTCCGACGACACGATTTCGCGCGCGCGTCAGTTTGCCGAACAGTTCGGCAAGACTGCGGTTCTGTGCGCCGACACGCCGGGGTTTATCGTGAACCGCGTGGCGCGCCCATTCTATTTGCAAGCGATGCGCGCGTACGACGCCGGTGTTGCCCCGATGGACGATCTCGATTTGCTGGCGCGCGGCGTGGGCTTTCGCATGGGACCCTTTGAGTTGATGGACCTCATCGGACTCGATGTGAATCTTGCGACGTCGCAATCGATCTACGAGCGCACCGACGCCGCACGCTTGGAGCCGGCCGCGCTGCAGCGTCATTTGGTCGCTGAAGGAAAGTTGGGGCGAAAGACCGGCGCGGGCTTTTACGATTACTCGCAAGGGATACCGTCACACGACGATTCTCCGCCGGCGATCGCAGCGAAGAAAAACGACGAAGAACACATCTTGGTGATCGGGTTAACCAATGTCGCCATCGAATTACGCGAATCGCTGGATCGCGCCTATGCGCACGTTAACGTATGCGAGAACCCGGAGGCGGTGGACGAGCTTCCGCTCGATACAACTGTCGTTATCGATGCCGGCGACGGGGTCACCGATCGCGCGACCCTCATCGAGGAGCTCGACGGGCTCTTTCCGCCCGAAACGGCGATCTTCGTGGACGCGTATGCGACCGATATTTCGAAGCTTTCCAAAAGGCTGCGCCATCCGGAGCGCATGGTAGGTTTTGGTGTGCTCGGCCTGCTCGAGAATCAAAACGTCATCGAGATCGCCGATGCGGAAACCACCGGCGACGACGTGCTCGCGCTCGCCCAAGAAGTTTTTGAAGCGATTGGCAAACGCGCGGTGCTCGTTGAGAATCGTGCGGGCCTTTTTCTCGGCCGCACCGTCGGTTCGGTCGTCAACGAGGCGGTTACGGCCGTGGGTGAAGATGTCGCAACGCCCGAGGATATCGATCTCGCGATGCGTTTAGGAACGAACTATCCGCAGGGTCCGATTGCTTGGGGACGCGAGATTGGCGGTGCGCGCATCGTACGCATCTTGCAGCGGCTCGCCGGCGCTGAAGGTGCAGCTTTTGCGCCGGTCCGCGCGTTATGGGTGCTCGATGTCGAGGACAACCAGAATCCGATGGATGTCGCGGTCAGCGAAGGGGTGGTCGAAGAAAAACCCGCCGATAGTTCGATCTTTGGAAACATTAATCTATGAAGGCGCGTGACGTTGTCGTGATCGACGCCGTACGCACCCCGATCGGGCGTTACGGCGGCGTGCTTGCGCATGTGCGGCCCGACGATTTGGCTGCAATCGCTATCCGCGCCATCGTGGAACGAACTGCGATAGATCCCGCGCGCATTGAAGATGTTTTCTTCGGCGCAGCCAATCAAAGCGGCGAAGATAATCGCAACGTCGCTCGCATGGCGGTACTATTAGCCGGCCTTCCCATCGAAGTTGCGGGAACGACTCTCAACCGCCTTTGCGGCAGCAGTCTGCAAGCGATTAATTCAGCTGCGCATGCAATTGCCTTCGGCGAGAGCGAGGTGGTGATCGCCGGCGGTGTCGAGTCCATGACGCGCGCGCCATTTGTGCAATTAAAAGCCGAGAAGCCATTCGAGCGCGCGCCCGAAATACACGACACCACGCTCGGTTGGCGCATGGTCAATCCGCGAATGCAAGAGCTCTATCCGCCGATTTCTTTGGGACGCACGGCCGAAAATGTTGCGGAGAAATACGCCATCTCGCGCGAGGAGCAAGATCGTTTTGCATTTGAGTCGCAGATTCGGGCGAAAGCCGCGACCGAGCGCGGCGCCTTTGCGTCGGAGATTGTGAATGTTGGCGAGGTTTCCGCCGACGAGCATCCGCGCCCCGAAACGACGCTCGCGCGGCTCGCTGAACTAAAACCCGCATTTAAGGAAGGCGGCACGGTGACTGCGGGCAACTCTTCGGGGATTAATGACGGTGCCGCAGCGTTGCTGTTGTGCGCGGCCGAAACCGCAAAGCAATTACGCTTAAAACCGATGGCGCGTATTGTTGCGAGCGCCGCCGCCGGCGTGCATCCGGACTATATGGGGCTCGGGCCGATTCCCGCCACGCGCAAGGCTTTAAAGCATGCGCAGCTCGCGATCGACGATATCGATCTCATCGAAATCAACGAAGCGTTTGCGTCGCAGTCCATCGCTTGCATGCGCGATCTGCAAATGGGTCCCGCCATTACCAATGTCAACGGCGGTGCGATCGCTCTTGGACATCCGCTCGGAGCGACCGGAGCGCGGATCGCCACCACGCTCTTGCACGAACTGGGGCGCCGTGGCGGACGTTACGGCTTAGCGACCATGTGTATTGGTGTGGGGCAAGGCATTACGACAATTTTTGAGAAGGTGTAAATCGATTTCATGACCACAACG
>DASYYA010000108.1:0-4218 GCA_035934355.1 Candidatus Rubrimentiphilum sp.
TTGTGTTGGCACTGGTTGCCGCCAGCGGACCGCACCGTTCGAGAATTGCGCCACACAAACGATCGTCCGGAACGCGGAACCCCAGCGTCGGCAGTCCGGCAGTCACATCACGTAAGATGAACGCAGGCCGTCGCATGATTATGGTCACCGGACCGGGCAGAAGGCGGCGCACTGAAGGGGCAACCTCGCGTTGATCGCGCGCGTACTCTAAGAATTCGGTGACGGTGGCCAGGTGCAGTGAAAGCGGCTTGCTCGCCGGGCGATGCTTGGCGCCGTATACTCTGGCGATCGCATCTCGATCGAACGGATCGCAGCCGATGCCATAGACGGTATCGGTTGGAAAGATGACGGTGCCACCGCGCATGACGACTCGGGCCACTTCCTCGACAATGCGCGCTTCGGGCTCCTGGCGCGCGTCGATAATTCGCACTGGAGGAACCTCAGAGGTTCGTCAGATTCGCACCCACATGCCGGTGCCGTGCGCCACACACGACAACGGGTCATCGGCAACGATTACCGGAATGCCGCACGTTTCGGCCAGCAACTTATCCAGCCCGCGCAACAATGCGCCGCCACCGGTTAAGATGACACCGCGGTCGATGATATCGGACGAGAGTTCGGGCGGCGTTTTCTCCAAGACAGATTTCACGGCTTCGACGATCGCGCCGACCGGTTCGGAAAGCGCCTCGCGAATTTCTTCGCTCGTTACTTTCACGGTGTTGGGCAGTCCGTTGATCAGATCGCGTCCGCGAATCTCCATGGCGAGCTCGGATTCCAATTTGTACGCGGATCCGATCTTGATTTTGATTTCCTCGGCCATACGCTCGCCGATCATCAAGTTGTACACGCGGCGGACATAGCGAATGATCGCTTCGTCCATCTTGTTTCCTGCGACGCGCAGCGATTGAGAAACGACGATTCCGCCCAGAGAAATGACTGCGACATCGGTCGTACCGCCGCCAATATCGACAACCATGCTGCCCGACGGGCCTTCGATCGGCAGACCCGCGCCGATTGCGGCAGCCATCGGCTCCGCGATGATCTCGACGCTCTTTGCACCGGCCAGCTTGGCGGCGTCTTTGACCGCACGCTCCTCGACACTCGTGATTTCGGCGGGCACGCAGATGACGACATTGGGTTTGGCCCTGAAGAGCGATGAGAGCCAGGAGCGATCGCGCATCACTTTTTTAATGAAGTAACTCAGCATCGATTCGGTCACTTCAAAATCGGCGATGACGCCGTCGCGCAAGGGACGGATCGCATGAATGTGTTGCGGCGTGCGCCCTAACATTTGGCGGGCTTCCTCGCCGACGGCCAACGTTTTTCCGCTATTCATGTCCTTGGCAACAACAGAGGGCTCGCGCAAAACGATCCCCTTGCCTTTGACATGAACGAGCACATTGGCCGTTCCGAGATCGATTCCAATATCCATTATGTATTAAGCTCGTGCACGGGTCGTAGGATACGCGCTTGTTTCGAAAAGTCCGGTTGGCTCGGCTAACGGCCGGATACCGCTTGACCGCTGAACCTGGCCGCCTAGCGCCGAGAGCATTTCTTCCAAGCGCTCGTATCCGCGATCGATGTATTCGAGGCCGATGATCTCCGTCTCGCCTTGTGCGGCCAAGCCGGCAACGACGAGCGCGGCACCCGCCCGGATATCCGGCGCTTCCACGGGCGCGCCGGAGAGCGGAATGCCGCCCTTTACCACCGCGGTATTACTCTCCATGGAGACGCGCACTTCAGCACCCATGCGCGCGAGTTCGTTGACATATGAGAATCGCGCATTGAAGATTGACTCCTCGACGATGCTGTTTCCCGGACACGTGCAGAGAAACGAGACGGTCTGCGGCTGCAGATCGGTTGGAAATCCGGGATAAGGCGCCGTCAGAATGTCGGTTCCACCGGTGAGCTGCGCCGCTTGCACGCGAATCCAATCATCGCCGTTTGAAACCTTGGCGCCGCACTCTTGCAACTTCAAACTGAGCGCTGCCAAATGATCCGGAACGCATTTGGTTACGGTGACGTCGCCGCGGGTTGTGGCACCGCACAGTAACAATGTTCCGGTGACGATCCGATCCGGAATAATCTCATACTCGACGCCTTGGAGTTCGGCGACACCGTCAATGCGAATGGTATCCGAACCGGCCCCAGCGATTCTCCCGCCCATCGCAATCAAGAAATTCGCGAGGTCGACGACCTCGGGTTCCATCGCGGCATTCCGCAATGTCGTCGTTCCATCGGCGGTAACCGCCGCCAGCATCGCATTCTTCGTCGCACCGACACTCGGGGTGCGAAACTCGATTTCGGCCCCTTGGAGCCGCCGCTTTTTTGCCGTCGCGATAAAATAACCGCCGCGATTCTTTACTTCGCAGCCGAGCGCAACAAAGGCCGCTTCATGCATATCGGTGGCACGCGTTCCCAGCACGCAGCCGCCGGGCAAGGGAACTTCGGCGCGGCCAAATCGTCCCAAGAGCGGACCAACCAGATCGAAAGAAGCCGCCAGTTTGCGCACCAGCGTGTAGGGCGCGTGATGTGATGCCACATTCGCCGCGTCGATCGTGAGGCTGCCCTCGCCTTCGTAACGCAGCCTGGCACCGAGCGCTTCCAGCAACGACCACATCACCGAAACGTCGGTAATACGCGGCACGCGATGCAACGTAACCTTTCCTTTAGCGAGTAAGCTTGCAGCCATGATCGGCAACGCCGCATTTTTCGCCCCGTGTGTGGCGATCGATCCTTCGAGCTGCGATCCTCCGCGAACGCGCAGCGTCGTTTCCAAACGATCGAGCGTATTCATTCCGGCAGGGGCTCGCAGGTGAGGACGTGCGAGTCATAGGGGCCGCCACGCAATTCGAGCTGCATGCGCCCGGTGGGCGTCACGCGCAAGAACACTTCGCTCCATTCATTGTTACGCAATTCCAAAAGATCGGCGTGGCCCGCGATAAGGGCGCCGGCAAAACGGCGTCCGCTCTCATCGGCCAAACGGATGCGGCCATCCGAATAGAGTCCCGCGACCAGCTGAACGCTGTCGTCGGACGCGCGATAATAATTTGCCCCCTCATCATGAATGTCGGTCAAAAAGTCGCGCGGATGCAGCTCCCACGGCTCGCGCGAGGGTGGCGTTTGCGCAACCGGCTCCATGCGCGGCGCCGGCGGCGGTTGGGGCGCAGGGGTAGGTGGCCGCATCGTTTCCGGTTTTTGGTGCGGCATATCTTTGCGCGCCAGCTCCATCGCAAATGAACCGAACGCCAGAGCTGCCAGCTCCAGCGCGGTAGCGGCTAATTTCGTCCAGCCGGGAGCGCGCGCCATCAGCCCTGAGATTCGCCGGGCTGCTAATGGTGTCCGGTCAAGCGCAATTTAGCGTTTGCAAAATCGATCGCGCTCCGATCGGTCGCCGCGGTTAGCTCCGCGCGCGTCTGCGCGACGTCAACTTCTTCAAATGTGACGGCCTCATCCACCAAGATCGTTACACGGTCGGGCAGCGCTTGCATGAAGCCTTCGCTCGTCGCTAACTCCAAGCGCTTGCGCTCGGGTTCGACGACGTCCGCGCGCAAGACGCCGGGTTTGAGTGCTGCCAGTAGCGGGGCGTGGCGCGGGAGAATACCTTCTTCACCTTCAGTCGTTACCGCGATGACGAGCTCGGCTTGGCCGTCGAAGACAAGCTTCACCGGCGTGACGACTTTCAGCGCGGTGGTCACCTGGCCGCGCCGATCTTTTCGGCAGCGGCTTTGACATCTTCGATCCCACCTGCGTAGAAGAACGCTTGCTCGGGGAGATCGTCCACCTTACCGTCGAGGATTTCTTTGAATGCGGCAATCGTGTCTTGCAGCTTCACATACCTGCCTTCTCTGCCCGTAAATTGTTCGGCAACAAAGAATGGCTGCGAGAACATGCGCTGAATGCGCCGGGCCCGCGCCACCGCGATCTTGTCGTCCTCAGAAAGTTCTTCGACGCCTAAGATCGCAATGATGTCCTGCAGGTCGCGATAGCGCTGCAATGTCTCTTGCACGCCGCGCGCCACCGCGTAGTGTTCATCGCCAACGATCTGTGGATCCAGAATGCGCGAACTCGACGCCAGCGGATCGACTGCGGGATAAATCCCCAATTCGGAGATCGGACGCGAGAGCGCGGTTGTAGCATCCAAGTGCGCAAACGTTACCGCGACCGCCGGATCGGTGTAGTCGTCTGCCGGGACGAAGACTGCTTGCACCGATGTGA
>DASYYA010000121.1:0-8234 GCA_035934355.1 Candidatus Rubrimentiphilum sp.
CATCCGGATCGCACGGGCGAACTGCAGCCGCCCGCGAGTGCATCGTTACGCAGCGTCAGCATGACACAAGAGGTTCACGTGCAATTACCGGGCGCAATAGCTTCAATGCGCGCTCGACATCAAACGGCAGTGCGGTTGCACCCTCAGCGCGCGCGACAGCATTTCCCGCATAGCTTGCGCCCGCGGCTGATAGTGCGAATCGCGGACGTCGTAGTTGTTTGGCAAACCGCATGGTCACCATCGCGCCGCCTTCGAGCTCGCTCGCAATCAGCACCGTTGCGCGCGCATGCGCTGCCTGCAAGCGGTCGCGATGCACGAGCGACCATTTGGTCACGGTTTCTCCGGGAAGCCGCTCCGTGGCAACCGCACCGCCGCGCGCAACGATCTCTTCTTCGAGCGCACGATGGTCGGATGGATATGTGACGCCGAGACCGGTCGCAACATACGCGACGGTACTCGTGCCGGCGTCGAGCGCGCCGCGATGCGCCGCGGCATCGATGCCCGCCGCAAGTCCACTCACCACCGGAACTTGACAGCGAGCGGCAAGCTCGCGCGCAAACTCTTGCGCCGCAAATGGCGGCGTGCGCGTCCCGACGATAGCAATACCGCCGGCCGGCAACGTGCCGCGGACAAATAGGATCGCCGGTGGATCTTCGAGATCCGCAAAGCCGGGCGGATAATTCTCGTCGCCGATCGTTACGATCGCGGCATTCATCTGCGAGAGCCGCTGCATGCACGTGCGTGCTTGATGGCGCGCGTGGGCTAACGGTCGCGCAGACTCGCTTTCAAGCCACTCCCGCAGCGCCGAATCTTCGCCGCGAACCAGCGCGCGCAAGCGCCGCGCGGGAACGTGCAAATATGCGGCCGTGAGCAGTGCAAGCTGCTCCTGTGAGAAGTGTCGCACAAGACCGGGGCCTTCGCACCCCGAACTGGAGAGCCATGCCGCAGTTGCAAATCGAGATTAGGCCGCAAACCAACATCGCCGAATTGGTGGCCGCGCTTCCAATTGCGGCCGACGTGCTCGGACAATTCGGCCTGCATTGCGCCGGCTGCGGCGTCAATCGCTACGAAACGATCGAGCAAGGCGCCAAAGCGCACGGCTTGCGCATCGAGCCGATCGTTGCGGCGCTCGAGCAAGCGCGATCGGGCTCCATGCCCAAAATCCGCGAGGAAGATCGCCGTCCGCTGCGCCGCGCTCCTGGTGAATTCAAAAGGCGGGCCAAGATCGATCACGTGGTGCCGATCATGTCGGGCAAAGGCGGCGTCGGCAAATCGCTGGTTACCGCGCTCATCGCGCTCGGTTTGCGACGGCGCAATCTGCGCGTCGGCATTTTGGATGCGGATATCACCGGACCATCAATACCAAAACTCTTCGGCCTGCATACACCGATGGTGATCGAAGCCGATCCCGACGCGCCCAAGACGCCGCAAGGCAATCCGCAACCGCTCATGATGCCATCGCTCTCGCGCAGCGCCATCGAAGTTGTCAGTTCCAATTTGCTCACCGATCAGGAAGACACGGCGATGATCTGGCGCGGCCCGATTCTATCCGGTGTGATCCGTCAGTTTTACGAGCAAGCGTTGTGGAGCGATCTGAATTATCTGTTGATCGATCTGCCACCGGGCACATCGGATGCGCCGCTAACGGTTCTGCAATCGCTCGCAATCGACGGCGTGGTACTCGTGACAATGCCGCAGGCGCTCGCAACCATGATCGTTCGCAAAGCGGCAAACCTCGTGCACCAGTTGAAACGCCCGGTGCTCGGTGTCGTCGAGAACATGTCATACTTCATCGCGCCGGACACCGGCAAAAAATACGAAATCTTCGGACCGTCGTACGCGCAACGCGTCGCCGAGCTAGCCAAAGCGCCGGTCCTCGCCCGCATTCCGATCGATCCGCAGAAAGCGTATTTGGCCGACGAAGGCCGCGTCGAAGAGATCGACGATCCGATTTGCGATGAACTAGCGACTGCGCTGCTGGCGGCAATCGAGGCGCACCCCAAGCCGAAAGAAACGATCTCGATTATTTAGCCAAGCCAGTCGGGTATCATAAAAACATGGCAACGAAGTACTGGTCCAAAAAAGTAATGGAGCGCAGCGATGCACTCGACCTCGAGCAAGGCGTCTTCAAGAAACGGAGTGCCAAGGCGATTGCGGAGTCGCTCAAGCGCTCTGCCGAACACAGTAAGCGCCGCAAAGCCGGGCCGTATCAATCGGCGATGTCGATGCTCAACTTCTACATCAATCGCGGCGGCAAAAATCTTACGAAAACACAAAAAGCAAAACTCGAACGCGCGAAGGACGAACTGCGCCGTCTTTACGATCGGCCTATTAAACGCTCAGGCGGTACTACTCGCAAGAAGGCGTCTACAAGAAAGGGACGGCTAAGGGCACGGTCCACACGGTAGGTGAGGCAGAATCACGGCAAAGAACACGACCCACACAATAAAAACTAGGACGTACACCCATGAAGCTGCAAACAATACGGCCATACGTGTGCGGCGAACGCCCTGCATACTTTGCTTATAAAGATAAAGGCTTGAGATAAGCGCAACAACGATTGCGATTAATACGCTTATTTCAATCGAGTACGGCAGCCAAAAGCTCAGGATCACACGAGTGAGGCGACGGCGTCGGTAACCTTCGGGTCAACCGGCAATGCCGGATCGCTGTAACCGGCGAGAATTGCAGCCTGTGTGCTGGTATTGGGCGCATGTTTGAGGACGTGATTCATGCCTTCAACAACAACCAGCTTTGCGCGCGGATTGCCGCTCTGCAGCGCTTGCGCATCCACCATTGTCACTTGCAGATCGGCTGTGCCTTGAACGATGATTACGGGGGCGCGAACCTTTCCAATCTCTACGGCCGGATCGTATTTGAACCACGAAATGAGATACGGTTGCACGGACGGCCGAAAGAGCGCGTTTAACGAGTCAGGTAAGCCGGCGGTGTAAAGCTTTCCATTCTGGAGCTGCGTAATTGCGGCATCAGCTTCCGCGTAAAGCGCCGGGGGAAACTGAGGTTTTAGTTGCGCTCGCAATATCGCAGCTGCAGGGCGACCCGCGCCTTCTAGGCTTGCAAATCCCGCAACGCCAGGCCGCTGTGCCGCAATCGTTCCGATCAGCGCGCCCTCGCTGTGCCCGGCGACGACGACCTTCGAAAAACGTGGATCGCGGCGCAGCAGATCGATCCAGCCTTTGGCATCGTCAACGTAGGTTGTGAATCGCAAACTGCTCTCCGACGTCATCGCTTTGGCGCTTGCGCCAATGCCGCGCTTGTCGTACCGCACGCTCGCAATTCCGCGGCCGGCAAGTCCTGCTGCCAGCAGTTTGTACGCGTCGTTTTTTCCGGGAATCAACGGGTTGTTGCCGTCGCGATCGGTCGGCCCGGAACCGGCGATGATAAGCACGATCGGTACACCTTTGGCTGCGTTCGGCAGCGATAGCGTTCCGGAAATCGTTCCGGTTGCGGTGTGCAATGCAATATCTGACTCAGCAGCCCAGGCTTTGATCGGAATAGTGGCAGCGGCAACTGCACCGCTCGAAAGGACCAAAAAATGATTACGCTTCATACACCGCTTCTCCATCGCGCCATGTCGCAAGGACGCGGCATTGTGCAAAATCCGCGCCTTCAAAAGGATCGCCATCGAGCACGGCGAGATCCGCGGCATATCCCGGCGCGATCATTCCCGTGCGATCTTCCGCGTGCGCTAATTTTGCAGCATTGCAGGTGTACATCGTCAGCGCCTCTTGCGGCGTGAGCCGCTCCGCAGGCTGATTATGATTGACCGCCGCGTGCATCCCCAAAAGTGGTGACAGCTCGCACACCGGGCTATCGTCACCACCGCAGAGAATCGCGCCTGCGCGCTCGGCGCGCCCAAGCGCATTCATCTTCCGCATGCGATCCGCGCCCAAGCGCCGTTCGTATAATTTTCCATCACCGCCCCACAGTAAATCGAACTGCGGCTGCATCGAAAGGTAAATGCCTAGGCGCGCACAGCGCTCGATATGATCGTCGCGCGCAATCTCAAAATGTTCGATAAAAGGGCGAAAACCGTTGGGCGACGGCTTTCCGCCGAGAACGCGCTCCCACGTTGCAATGCATTGTTCGATCGCACGATCGCCAATCGCGTGAACACCTGCTGATACGCCGAGCGTGTGAGCGCGCGAGAAAAACGCGTAGAGCTCGTCGTCGCGGAAGTTCAGGATACCATCGCCGGGCGCGCCACTAGCCGGTGTAAGAAACGGCTTGCTGACGGCCGCGGTGCAGCTCCCGATCGAGCCATCCAAAAATATGTCGCCGCCGATGTACGGCAGGTTTTGATCTCTGGCAAGCTCTGGGTCCGGCTCGCAAATCTTCGGATACCATTTGGCTTTCCCCAATTCGGGCAAGGCCTTAATCTCAGCGGCGTACTGTTCGCGCGCGAAGCCGACAAGTTGCACGTGCAAGTGCAGGCAGCCCCGTTGCAACGCAACGCCGGTCGCGCGCGCTTCGGCGTCGCGCCGGACCGAAAGCGGCAACTCTTCCATGAATCGCTTCTGGGCCTGCCAGTTGGCATCGAGCAGCAGCTTGCCGGTCGGCTCACCCGCCTGGTTTCGCTCGATGCCGGCGATATCGTTCGCAAGATTTAGCCAGTGCAGCGTTTTACGATTGACCATACATGAATGGCCGTCGATGCGTACGAGCATCGCATAAGAATCGGGAAATGCGCCTTCGAGTGGCGCCGCATCGGCGTTGCGCCGATCGCGCCATACGCTTTCATCATATTGGCCGGCAAAGACAAAACGCTCGCGCGGCAATGCGGCAACGGCCGCGGCAAACTCATCGTAGGAGCGAGCGCCGTTCAAATTGCGCGCACCCAAGAAAAACCCGGTATCGGTTAAGTGGACATGGCAATCGGCAAAGGCCGGCAAGACGGTGGCGCCTTGCACATCGACCGTCTCGACGTCGGCTCCCGCATCGGAGGGATCGCATGAAACGATTTTTGGGCCATCGATCACGAGCCCGCCGGATCGCGCGTATGTTTTTGTTTGCGGGTTGTAGCAATAGACGTGGGCGTTAGTGAGTGCTTTCAACTGGAGCGGGCGCGCAGCCACGTCGTAAGGTCGGTGCGCGGCGAGGTGCGAGGTTCGCCGCGAAGTTCGGCGCGTAGTTCGTCGAACGTGCCGTACGCTTCGGCAAAGGCATCGTGCTTGTGAATGGATTCATCGTTCACTTGCGAGGTCGCAATAAATGTATCCCCGCCGAAGTCCGGGTACATCTCCAGCGCGCCGGCGAGGATGTCGCGCACCACGTCTTCGACAAACTTCGGGTTGCGATGCGCTTTGTTGACGATAAAAAATTCATCAGGACGTTTCAGCAGATCGTAGGTTTCGCTCGACATTGCGTTTTCGACGATTTCCACCAGATCTTCGGCCGCTGGAACTTCGTCAGACGTCACGCCGATGAGGATCGTTCCGCGGCCACGCTGATTGTGCGTCGCACCGGGAATCACATCGAGCGCGCGCTGTGCGTCTTCGTCGGAGAACCCGGCATCGAGTAAATCGGAAAGACTGCGTTCGCGTACCATTTGCTGCGCGCACGGACAGGCGGTCATCCCTTCGGCTTCCACGCCGACTGCACGCCGCACGCCGGCGGCGTCGGCGTGCGCGATGCCCGTGAGTATGTAATGCTCTTCGCCACGCTTGCCGCTGACCGGCGTCCAGCGCTCGAGTGCAAACTCGGCGCGCAAGCGCACGTCCGCGCGCATCGTGCGATGCGAACGCACGATCTCGCGCGCGATCGCCTCGGTCAGATTCTCGATGCGCGAGGGTACTTGCGCGGATGCCAAGACCTCGAGCGCCGTCTCCTCGAGAATTTCGTTGAATCGCGACATATGCACGCCGGCGAGGTTCGGCGCAAGTTCCGCAACCATGGTAAACTCGCCGTTATAGACTTGCTCCCCTCCGGCGATGTTCAACCGTACGATCCGCCGAACGCGTGAAACGCCGGCGCGATCGAGCGATAGTGGCACCGCCGGTGTTTCATCCTGGCGGTTGGCATCGAAATGCAGCGACCTCGAGCGTTTATGCATTCCGTTCCCGCTGAGTTTCGCGGCAAGCTCTCCGATAGCGTGCCGACTTGCAGGATCGCGCAACTCGGGTGCGATCTCCGCGAGCGGCACTAAATTGTATGGCCGCTGCGCCAGCTGCGGATGCACATAATCGCGGCTCGCCAACAAGTCAATGTCAATCGGACGGGGGGCTAATCGCCGCGTGCTTCCGCGGCCAACCGAAAGTTCGACGTCGCGCGCAAACGATTCAAATGCGTTGCGGTCGAGCGGTGTTTCCAACTGCGCGGCCACGTTCAGAAATGCCGGACCCTCGGCCCCGTCGGCCGCCGCACTTTCGAAAAACGATGAAACGAGCTCAACGCGGGCCTTGCTGCGCAGGCGCTGCAGCGCCGTCAGAATATTCGCTTGCCGGTCGCCGAGGTTTGAGCCGATGCCAACGTGAACGCGCACAGAGGTTTTTTCTGCGGTAGGAGTTTTAAGGCATGCACGACGCGCGCAACGTCCCCGCCGGTGAACGCTGGCTCTCCTTGGGTGCCGGCGCTGTCGCCGGCAGCGCGGCCGCCTACCTTATATATCGCGGAATAACCGGCTACTGCCCGCTCTATGCCGCCCTGGGAATCGACTCCGGCCACTGTGGCCTGCATAGCCCGGACGCAAGCGTTCCATCAAGCGTTCCATATGGAAAAGGCGTGCACGTCGAGCAGACCGTTTCGGTCGATCTGACGGCGATGGAACTCTACGAATTTTGGCGCAGGCTGGATACGCTGCCGCGTTTCATGCAACATGTTGACGAAGTCACCGTCCTGACCCCGACGCGATCGCGCTGGCGCGTGCGCGCGCCGATTGGCAATCGCATCACCTGGGAAGCCGAGGTCATCAACGACATTCCCGGACAATTAATTGCGTGGCGTTCCCTGCGTGGCTCCGCGATCCATCACGCAGGTTCGGTGCATTTTGATTCGCGCGACGGTATGACCGAAGTGCGGGTGGTGCTCGAATATGCGCCGCCGGCGCGTTACGTCGGCGCGTCGCTCGCTCGCATTTTGGGCGAAGACCCGAAAAAGCAAATCGCCGAGGACCTTCGGCGCTTCAAACGGATCGTCGAACAGGGCGAGCAGGTGAGTCTGTAGCGCTGTCCGGCGAGTTTCTCTATCCCTACATTCTGCAACCTAAACTCGCCCCGGCGATTTGGGGCGGCAGCGATTTGGTGCGCGAGTTCGGTAAAAACGGTGATCCGCAGACCAAGATTGGCGAGAGCTGGGAGTGCTGGGATGAAAACCGCGTCTTGAACGGGCCGCTTGCCGAACAAACCATTGCGCAGCTGCGCCAAACATTAGGTGCGAAGCTGCTCGGGAATTTGGATCGCGCGCGACTCTTTCCGATTCTTACCAAAATTATCGACGCATGCGCTTCATTGTCGGTGCAGGTGCATCCCGGCGACGCGTATGCCGAGCGCGTCGAGCATCAAGCCAACGGCAAGACCGAGTGCTGGTACGTCTTGCGCGCGGAGCCGGACGCACAGCTGGTAATGGGCTGGACGCGCGACACGACGCGTGAAGAGTATGAGCGGCGCCTTGCCGATGGAACGCTCGGCGAGATCTTACGCCAAGTTCCAATCCAAGCCGGCGATGCATTTTATATTCCGGCCGGCACCTTGCACGCCATCGGCGCGGGAATCGTCATCTTTGAAACGCAGCAAGCCAGCGATCTGACGTATCGGATCTTTGACTGGAATCGCGTCGGCCCCGATGGGAAACCGCGACCGCTACATGTCCAGAAAGCCGCAGATGTGCTGGATTACCACAAGGGTCACTCGAGCGCGCTTTCGGAGCTGGCATATGCATACGAAGGATTTCAGCGTACCGCAATCGTGGCGGATTCACATTTCTTGGTCGAACGCGTGACGGCAACCGAAACACCGGCGGCCATGGGAACGCACGATCGCCCATTGATTGTAATGGCGCTGCGCGATCCGCTCGAACTTGCGTGTGACGATGGTGCGGCGCAACTCAAGCCGTATCAAACGGCACTTATTCCCGCTGCAGCGCGTAAGGTTCGCATCTCCGGCACCGATGTCGCATCCCAATTCATGGCGGTCATGCCGCCGCCTTCACTTGAAGCGGTCAAGCAACGCTTCGCGGCCGCGGGTGTACCGCAGCCGGTTATCGAGCAGTTCTTAGCG
>DASYYA010000123.1:0-9667 GCA_035934355.1 Candidatus Rubrimentiphilum sp.
AAGCCGTTAGATCCTCGCAACCTCACAAAGAAAATGAGGAGCGCAATGCGCGCGGCGCGCGTGCCGGTTATAAGGTTCCATGATCTGCGCCATACGTTTGCTACACTTGGTTTAAAGGCGGGAATCTCTCCAAAAGTGATGGCGGAAATCCTTGGGCATGCCTCAGTCAAGACGACGCTCGATCTTTATTCACACGTGCTGCCCGGTATGCAAAGTGAGGCTGTACGAGCGATCGACGAGCGCCTCAGTGGTCGCCGAAGCCGCACGCATAGGCGTGATGACGTGAGACGAGGCCGGCGGCGCGCCGCAGCCTGACGCAAAATGGTAGTACAAATGGTAGTACTACGAAAGCAAAATGCCCCCGCGTGTTGCGCGCGAAGGCATTTTAATTGGCTCCGGATGTTGGACTCGAACCAACGACCCGCTGATTAACAGTCAGCTGCTCTACCAACTGAGCTAATCCGGAATAGGCCCAGCGGCCCTCTTTTTCCCCTCGCTACGCTCGGGGTCCCTCGATTCCTCGGGATGACACAACTAAAAACAAGCGCGGCACCCGTCTCCGAGCGCCGCACTTGCTCTCCCTTCGAATCGTTGGAATCGAAGGTTAGGGGATCGGACGAGTCGCTTGACGGCGGACCAGTAGCGGCCGCGTCAGCGTCGCCGTAATGCTGGCACCCGGCGATACCGTGAAGTTGGATTTCTTATTTTGCCCGATCAAGAATCCGCCGGCTGCGCCGATCAATCCACCGATACCGGTTGCAGCGTGGAAGATTGTTTTCGCGATGACATTACCGGCGATCAATCCGCCGATCGTCGTTAGCGCCACGTGTCCGCCGTTCTTGGGTTGCTGTTTGCTTCCGACAGCCGTGACGACCGCGCTCAACGGATACGACGATCCGTTTGCGAGCGTGACCGACGTGAAGTTGAGATAAAGCTCGGGATTGGTGCCTTGTCCGGCCGGAGTCACTTTCACCACTTCGCCGCTGGCAACGGCATTCGCGAGATCGGTGTCGCCTTCAGGATATGGCGGCACAACGCGCGCGGTGAAACGTTCACCGACGTATGCTGTTCCAGTGTCGAGCGTGCTCTGCATCGACAGATTCAAGTTGTCGCCCTTCGCCAGCGTGATCGTCGATTGGGCTAAGGCAATCGCTGGCATCGCGAATGCAGCGAACATCGCGACCGCTGCGATTTTGTTGCGGAGGATCATAGCCGAGACTCTCCTTTACTGCCTGGCGGTTGCTCTCCAAACCAGGCCATGGCTTTATCCAGTAACGTTGATGGGCGCGCAGGAGTTCAACGCTTGACGAAATCCGGTACCTTGAGCGTGCCCCCCACATCGGCGGCGGCGCTCCGCAGCACGTCGATCTTGTCGAGCTTCTCCCAAGGCAGGTCGAGATCGGGCCTGCCAAAATGGCCGTACGATGCGGTCTGCCGGTAGATCGGGCGGCGCAGATCCAGCCGATCGATAATAGCCGCGGGTCGCAGATCGAATATCTTGGTAATGATCTCACCGATTTGCTCGTCTGGCAATCGTCCGGTGCCAAAGGTTTCCACCGAAACGTTCATCGGACGCGCGACGCCGATGGCATATGCAACTTGCACTTCGCAACGATCCGCGAGGCCGGCCGCAACGATGTTCTTGGCAACGTGTCGCGCGGCATAGGCGCCCGAGCGATCCACTTTGGTCGGATCTTTTCCGGAAAACGCGCCACCACCATGGCGGGCCATTCCGCCATAGGTGTCGGCGATAATCTTGCGTCCGGTCAAACCTGCATCCCCTTTGGGACCGCCGATCACAAACCGCCCAGTAGGATTCACATAGATGCGCGTTTCTTTATCGCGCAGCGAGGCCGGAATGACATGGTTGATCAATTTCTCGGTGATTTCGCTGCGAATCGTCTCGAGCGCAATATCGGGATCGTGCTGCGTCGAGACCACCACGGCGTCGATGCGCACCGGCTTGTCGCCATCATATTCCACCGTGACTTGTGATTTGCCGTCGGGACGCAGATACGGGATGTCGCCGTTCTTGCGCAGCGCCGCCAGATGACGCACCAAATTGTGCGCGAGCACGATCGGCAGGGGCATCAGCTCTTCGGTGTCGCGACAGGCATAGCCGAACATCATGCCTTGATCGCCCGCGCCCAAGCGTTCGTACCGATCGTCGGGATGTTCGCCGGCTTTGGCTTCGAGCGATTTGTCGACGCCCATCGCAATATCGGGGGATTGTTCGTCGATCGACACGCTCACGCCGCAGGTGTCGGCATCGAATCCAACGGCAGACTTCGTGTACCCGATATCTTGAATCACTTGGCGCACGATGCGTGGAATATCAATATAAGTTGAGGTCGTGATCTCGCCGGCGATGTGGATTTGCCCGGTGATCGCAAACGTCTCACAGGCCACGCGGCCGTTGGGATCTTCTTTGAGAATGGCGTCCAGCACCGCATCGGATATTTGATCGGCGATCTTGTCTGGATGACCCTCGGTCACTGATTCGCTGGTAAAGAGCTTGCGATATGCCATTATGTACCCTCGCTCCAAGATTCGGCGTACTTCTTCTGTTGCGGTGTTAAGGTGTCGATCGCAATATTCATCGAGGCGAGTTTGAGGGTGGCGACTTCCTCGTCGATCTGCTCGGGAACATCGTACACTTTGCGTTCTAGCGATTTGTGATTCTGCGCCAAATACGCTGCCGACATCGCCTGATTAGCAAACGACATATCCATCACGGCTGCCGGATGACCTTCCCCTGCCGCCAGATTGATCAGCCGTCCATCGGCCAAGATGCAAATGCGCCGTCCGTCGGCCATTTCGTACTGTTCGACAAATGCGCGCGGGTTGGACTTCTTACGGCTCAAACGCTCGATTGCTTCGAGATTGAGCTCGTCGTTGAAGTGTCCGGAGTTGCAGACGATCGCGCCGTCTTTCATCGCTTTGAAATGCGCCTCGTCAATCACATGATAGTTGCCGGTGACTGTAATAAAAACGTCGCCTTCGCGCGCCGCTTGTTCCATCGTCATGACGCGATAACCATCCATCACCGCTTCGAGCGCTTTGCGCGGATCGATCTCGGTGATTACCACGTGCGCGCCGAGTCCGGCGGCGCGCGACGCGACGCCGCGGCCACACCAACCGTACCCGACAACCACAACCGTACGTCCGGCGAGCAACACATTGGTCGCGCGAATGACGCCGTCAATCGTGGATTGTCCAGTGCCGTACCGGTTATCGAACATGTGCTTGGTCAATGCGTTGTTCACCGCGACCACCGGATACGGCAGGACGCCGTCGTTTTGCATCGCGCGCAGGCGAATCACGCCGGTCGTCGTCTCTTCGCATCCTCCGATCATATCGGCCAGCAACTCTTTGTGCTTGGTATAAATTGTGGTCACCAAATCGCAACCGTCGTCCATCGACATGTGGGGCCGCGTCGCGACAACCGATTCGATGTGGCGATAGTACGTCTGATTATCCTCGCCCTTGATCGCAAACGTTGGAATGCCGAAATCGCAAAGCGCGGCTGCTACATCATCCTGCGTAGAGAGCGGATTGCTCGCGCATAAAGCCAATTCGGCACCGCCGGCTTGCAGCGCCAGCATCAAATTCGCCGTTTCGGTGGTGACGTGCAAACATGCGCCGATACGCACGCCTTGTAGCGGTTTCTGCGCCGCAAACCTTTCGCGAATTTGCGCGAGCACGGGCATGTAGCCGGCGGCCCACGCAATGCGCGAGCGTCCGGCTTCGGCAAGCGCGCGATCTTTAACGTCTCCGCGCAACTGTTGCTCCTGGAGTACTGGCAATGGTTCTTCCTTTATAGCTGGGATGGCCGCTATTTCTGCCAGCGGAGTTGGTAACCCCGCTCGCCAAGCGGTGGGCGTGGACACCTATCTCACGCGCCTCGCGTCGGCCGAGCCGGTTCCGGGTGGCGGCAGCGCTGCGATGATTGTCGCAGCGACGGGGTGCGCGCTCGTGGGTATGGTTGCACGCATTTGCGACGCGCCAAGATTAGCCGATCGCGCAGACGAGCTGCAAGCATCGGCGCTGGCGCAGAGCGCGCGCGATGAGGACGCGTTCAAAGTGGTGATGCAATCGCGTGGCGCCGAGCGCCAAGCGGCACTCGCGGAGGCCGCGGCGACACCGCTCGAGGGAATGCGTATCGCACTCGATGTGATGCATCTCGCCGCGGAATGCCTGACCTTAGGAAACGTAAATCTCGTCAGCGATGCGGGTTGCGCCGCGGAGTTCGGGCACGCTGCGCTTCTCGGTTGCGCCTATAACGTGCGCATCAACCATTTATATTTAAAAGACGTTCAACTCGTAAACGAACAACGATCGCAACTCGAGAATTACGAGCGGGAGGCGACCTCGCTCATCGCATCGTTGCGCAAAGCGGTCAACGAATCGTTGACGCGTTCAGCCTGACGGCCGCGCGAATCAGCGCCTTCAATGCCTTCTCGTTAATCTTCTCGCCCTCGTGGAAGTCGATCGCACGCCGGGTGTTGCCGCCGAGGCTCGAGTTGAAGAGGCCGGACGGATCCTCGAGTGCGGCTCCCTTTGCAAACGTCATCTTCACGACGTTCTTATACGTCTCGCCGGTGCAGATGATCTTTCCAGCGTGATACCACGTGGGAACGCCTCTCCATTTCCACTCCTCGACGATCTCGGGATCAGCTTGTTTCACCAAGGCGCGGAGCCGGGAGAGCATCTTGCCCCGCCAGTCGCCCAACTCTTTAATCCGCTCGTCGATCAACCGCGACGGAGACTTGGCTTTCGCAGACGCACTCTTGCTCATGACATTTCCTTCCTTCCGCTACAGCAGCGACAAAAACGGTGCGATGTCGGCGTCTGCAATCTCCATTCCGACACCGCGCGTGTGATACCGAATATCATGGAAATCGGAACCGCCGGTCATCACGAGCCGATGCCGTTGCGCGATCTCGCGAAAATGATGCACGGCGTTCGAATCGTGGGTCGGATAAAAAACTTCCAATCCTTGCAAGCCGCGATCGGCCAGTTCGCCGATGATCGCTTCGTCGCGCAGCCGTCCCGGGTGGGCGAGCACCGGCACGCCGCCGACCTTTAAAATCACATCGATCGCTTCGTGCGGCGTGATATGCGTCGAGGGAACGTAGCCCGGACGCCCGCGGCGTAAGAACGAGCGAAACGCCGTCTCGATATCCGCAACGATGCCTTTGCGAATCAACGCCTTACCGACGTGCGGACGCCCGAGTGAAGCTTGCGGCGCCGCTTCGTACTCCACATCTTCCAACGTGATCGCGTGACCCGCATCGCGCAGTTGCGAAACGATGCGCCCGATGCGCACGCGCCGTGCGGCCCGATTACGCTCGAGCACGCTGTCAAGGGCCGAAGGCCCGAGCGGCAGAGCATATCCCAGAATGTGGACTTCGCCGTCACGAAACGTCGAGTTGATCTCGATTCCAGTCACAACTTTGATTCCGGAGCGCGGCTGGAGCTCTCCAAATGCCGCGAGCGTGTCGTGGTCGGTGATGGCAAAAATTTGCACGCCCCGGGCGTGCATGAAGTCAAGCAAAGCGTTGGGTTTTAAAGTCCCGTCGCTCGCGTTGGTATGAGAGTGGAAGTCGACTAGGACTGAACAGCCCCCTCGGCGCGTCGCTCGACCAGCAGCGAGATCCCCGTCCGATCGTTGCCATCGATTTGCACGTCTATAAAGGAAGGAACGCAGAGCAATTCCGTCTGGCCGGCGAGATAGCTGCGCGCGATCGCGACGGCCTTGACCGCCTGGTTGATAGCTCCCGCACCCACGGCTTGCAGCTCCACCGACGGCCGCTCGCGCAGCACGGCGGCGAGCGCGCCCGCTACCGAATTCGGATTGCTCTTGGCGGAAACTTTGAGCACGCTGCTGGTAATGATGGTTCTTACGGGATCTTCTATCATGCTATGCCTCGCTGAAAAATACGACGAATGCCGGTCGCGCGCCCCGACTCTACATCAATGGTTACAACTACGGCGCAAAACTGTTTCGTCCCTGATTTCTGCACCGCGAACCGTTCCGAAAAACCGGTAATGAACCGGTCCAGGACCGCTTCCGACTCCATTCCGATGATGCCTTCGGTCGGCCCCGTCATCCCTAGGTCAGTAATATAGGCCGTTCCGCCAGGCAGAATCTGTTCGTCCGCGGTTTGAACGTGCGTGTGGGTGCCGTACACGGCGGCGACCTTCCCGTCCAGGTACCGTCCGAGCGCCACTTTTTCGCTGCTGGCCTCGGCGTGCACGTCGACCACAATGATCTGCACGTCGCCGCCAAGCGACGCTAGCGCCGAATCGACGGCGCGAAACGGATCGTCCACCGGTGGCATAAACGTTCGGCCCATCACGTTAATGACACCGATTTGGGTGCCGTCGACCGAGAAACTGCCCGTCCCGCGGCCGGGAACGCCCGGCGGATAGTTGACCGGACGTATGACGCGGTCGGAGTCGTCCAGGTACGAACGAAATTCACGCTTATCGAAAATGTGATTTCCACTCGTAATAAAATCGACGCCGGTTTCGAACATCTCTTGCGCGGTTTGCGCCGTCAAACCAAATCCGCCGGCGGCGTTTTCGCCATTAGCGATGCACGCGTCGATTTTGTATTGATCGCGCGCCATCGGAAGGCAACGTTTGAGTGTTTCGCGGCCGGGTGAGCCGACAACATCCCCCACCAGCAGCAGATTGCGTGTTAGCGGCGCGCCGGGGCCTTTGCTTTCTTACGCGATTTTAAGAAGTACACCAAGACATGTTTCTCTTCGCGGAAACCGACAAGGCTCTTCGATTGCGCCGGATCGCGTAATGCTTCAACTGCGGATTCCACTAATTCGTCTTCGGCAGCCGGATCTTCGTCCGGATGTTGCTCCGGAACCGGGTTGCGCACCAGAACCGTGCCAAAACGTTGCACGAAAAATGCGGTCAGCATCGCGAGCTCGTCTTTGGTGAATGTTTCGAGATCGCGGGTGACATGAACGAAGCTCAGCGCGCGATCGGATTCACACTCGACGCGGCATTCGCCGCCGTCGCGGCTTAACGCCAGGAAGCCGTTAACGTGCGCTTCGATCTCGTCGGTGACGCTACGCTGCGTCCTCCGATCCATGCGCTGATTGATCGCGAAGGTGAGCCGGATTGTCCCTTCGCCCGGCGTCGAGCGAATCGAAGCGATCTCCGGATAGCGCACCAAAAGCGCGCACACCAAACTTACGGTATCGCTATTCTCGACGGGCAACCGCGGGTTCATGATGCTTCCTTCTGTACCTGTTTTTTGGCGCTCGGGTTTAGGGGGTCCGGTCTCTTAGACATCGCTCCAAGAGCCCCCCTTCGCGCTTTCACGACCCAAAGACACGCCCCCGAGGGGCGTGGGTTCCGCTTCCATCCCGGCGAACGTGGCGGCTGTGAGAAAAGCCTTGCCGCTCTGGGTCATGGCGGTGGTCCCGGCGACGCTCGTGGGCCATGCCCTTGCGTATTTCTTGGACGGCCGTTCCATGGCCGATGGGCGGCACGCTTGGTTTGCCCCGGTATTCGAGTGCTCCATCGCGGCGCTTATTTTGCTCTGCGCATCGCTTTTGAGCAGAAGCATCTTCCGCTACCGGTTCGATTCGGGATTCAAATCCGGAGCATCAATTTTCTCGGTTTGGCTGCAGTTGGCGATCGTTCAAACAACCGTATTTGCCGCCATTGAAACTGCGGAAGGCGCGAAAATCACGTTCTTCGCGCTTGCCGTCCAAATCGTCGTGGCGCTTTGCGCAGCCTACTTGCTATCACTTTTCGCGCGCCTGGTAGCACGCTGCTTGGCGAGCGCGCAAGAAGCCTTTGGCTGCCTGCTGCGTCTGTTGGCGCAACGCTCGACATTCATTGGGCGCGAGCCGACGGCTCGCGCCGTCATACTTTTCGCCTGCGCCGGTTCACACCGATTTCAACGACCGCCTCCAATTTTTTAGTCGAACTTTTTTAACTCGACGATATAAAAGGAGGTTCTTTTCGTGCTCCAACGCACGTTCGTTGCGAGCATCCGCGCTGCATGTGCGGTTGCCGTCATTATTATCGCCACCGTCGCAAGAGCAAATGCGATTCCCGTGTTTGCCAACGGGCAAGGCGTGTCATGCGAAACATGTCACACAACATTCCCCGGCATGACGCGCTACGGCATGATGGTTATGATGAGCAATTTTCAGATATTGAACCGTCAAGCGCAGGATCAAGCGCTGCCGGCTTCGATGCGCTTATACATCACGTCGATGCTCGGCAACGTGGACAGGAAGGGATCGGCCCAGGTTTCGGACCTATCGCTGCTTGCCGGGGGATTTCTCGGAAAAGATTTTACCTGGTACACCGAGCAGCATATCATCGCCGACGGACAGATCGGGGATACCGAGCAGACGTGGCTTTCATGGAACGGCCTTTTCGGCGGCACCAATTCTTTGCAAGCCGGAAAATTTCACACGCCGTTTCCGTTTATGCCCGCACATGCTTGGACGATTTCGACGTATTTGCTGGCGGCACAAACAACCGGCCAGAACACGTTCAATCCCGATGACGCCCGGTGGGGTGTGGCCTTCAACGGCATGTCCAACGAGTTCATGTACAATCTCTCGTACCTCACAGGCGCCGGGGCAACGAACGACGCGCTCGATTTCAACAAAACCATTAATCCGCGGGCCGTCGATTTCAACGTCTCATATGGCGGTATGTCGATCCCGTGGAGCGTAGGGTTAGTCGCGATGCGCGGCGACGCGCCGCTGCTGGATCCCGATAGCGGCGACTATATCCGTAGCGAAGCTTGGACTCGCGAAGGTGTGTACGGCGCTTATCAGGACGATCGCTGGCATTTTCAAACGATGCTCTATCACGGCTTCGACCAGCAACCCGATCTCGATCTCGCCAATGTTCCGCTCAATGGATATTTCTTCGAAGTCGAGCGCGATCTCGGATGGCGCAATCACGTCGCCGTGCGATACGACGTCGCTTCGAGCGACACACTCAATCGCCAATACGTGCTCGACGTCGCGCACAATATTCAACCAAACTTGGCACTGGTCGGCGAAATGATGGCCGCACCGCAACAACGCCCGCAGATTGCATTGCAATTGGCATTTGGCGGTCCGTATATTCCGGGCAAACGCATTCTTTCAGACCTGCACATCGTGCCCTCGACCGGTAATATGATCGCTACGGCTACGGCCGGCGTTCCCGTACCGCCGCCGGCGAGCGCTGCAACGCAACCGCGCGCCTCCGGAAACGCCAACAACGGCGCGCAGCTGGTTCAAGCCAACGGCTGCGCCGGCTGCCACGGCGCTGCGCTTAAGGGCGGCGGCCTTGGCCCCGCGCTCTATGGCATCGAGCATCGCCTCGCCGACGCGCGGATTGCCGATTTTATCGTGCATCCGCGTGCGCCGATGCCGAATTTCGGTTTTACCGGCGCGCAAGTTGCCGACATCGTGGCGTATTTGACGACACTCGACGGCGGCGCCGCTAACACGCAACCCGTTGTCACCTTCAGTCCGGCAACACCAACGGATCAAGCAACCATAACGGTGGTCTTTCCGGGAACGCCGCCGCAGTCAGTCACCGTTCTCCCGGTAATGCACATGGGAACGGGCACGCATCACACCGCGTTGGTTCAGCTCCAAAGGTCACCAAACGATCCGCACAC
>DASYYA010000125.1:0-5392 GCA_035934355.1 Candidatus Rubrimentiphilum sp.
TCTATTGAGGACGCCACCCATGCGGTGCATTGCGCGCGTGTCGAGCCGATCGATCCGTTCAAAATTACCGAAACCAGGATCGCATTGACTGCGCTCTCCGAGGAGTTCGGCGGCGCGTACGGCGGCTGGGCCACCGGCATCGCCTCTAGGAACCTCTGAAGAAGGTTATAGCCCCATCAAGCGCGCCAAGATCATGCGCTGTATTTCGTTGGTGCCCTCACCAATTTCGTTGATCTTTTGATCGCGATACATTCGCGAAACGGGATACTCATCCATAAATCCGTATCCGCCATGAATTTGGACCGCATCGTTCACCACACGGTGTGACACCTCGCCGGCGTAAAGTTTCGCGAAGCTCGCGCTTTTGACAAAATCGCGACCTTGATCTTTTTCCCAGGCTGCCTTGAGCACCATCAATTCGGCATGTTCGATCTGCGTCAACATGTCGACGAGCTTAAACGCGATTGCCTGAAACTTCCCGATCGGCTGGCCGAACGCGTGCCGTTCTTTGGCATAACTCATCGCTTGATCGAAGGCGCCACGTGCGAGTCCGACGGAAAGCGCGGCCACCGAAATGCGGCCACCGTCCAAAATCGTTAAGAAATTCTTGATCCCCTCGCCGCGTTCACCGAGGACGTTTTCTTGCGGTATGGCGCAATCGACGAAGGAAAGCTCGCGCGTATCTGAGGCGCGCCATCCCATCTTGCGGTACTTCTTGCTGCGTGTAAATCCCGGAGCATCCTGAGGAACGATCAGATTGCTGATCTCGGGCTTACCGTCGGAACGCTTTCCCGTAACGGCAGTGATTGTCGTCCCGGCGGTGATGTCGGTGCCGCTGTTGGTAATAAAGGCTTTGGTGCCGTTGATGAGCCATTTTCCGTCTCGAAGCGTCGCTTTTGTTTGTGTATTTCCGGCATCGCTGCCCGCACCGGGTTCGGTCAGCCCGAAACCCCACAATTGCTTTCCCTGGGCCAGCGGAACGAGATACTTTTCCTTTTGCGCATCGGTCCCGAACAAATAAAACGGCATCGCGCCTAAGGATACATGTGCCGCCATGGTGATCGCCGTAGATGCGTCCGCGTGCGCGAGTTCCATGACGGCAAGCGCGTAGCTCACGGTGTCGGCGCCGGCGCCGCCATATTCCGCTGGAAACGGCAGCCCGAGCAAACCCAGCTCAGCCATTTCGCGCACCAAATCGTACGGAAATGCTTCCTCGCGATCCATCTCCTCGGCTCGGGGTGCAACGCGTTCTTGTGCAAACTCCCGGACGGTGTGACGAATCGCCTTTTGCTCGGCGGTTAAGTCAAGATTCATAACGGTAGCAGAGGTATCCGTGCGGGCGCTCTGAAAAACCCTCTTGCAGCGATGATCTCATTACGCGGCGTGTCGCTCATATATCCAAATGGAGTGCGCGCCCTGGATTGTGTCGATCTCGACATCGGCAAGGGTGAGTTCGTATTCCTCGTCGGACATTCAGGCACCGGCAAATCGAGTTTGATGCGCCTGTTGTATCGCGAAGTTGCGCCCACGCACGGACAGATCACCGTTGACGGAATCCGCGTGGACCGGCTTGCGCGCCGGCGCGTTCCGGCGCTGCGCCGCCGCTTGGGTGTGGTCTTCCAAGATTACAAATTACTCTCGGACAAAACCGTTTGGGAAAACGTGGCCTTTGCGCTGCAAGTAACCGGCGCACATACGCGCGACGTGCGGCGCCAGGTGCCCCGCGTTCTCGACCTCGTCGGGTTAGCGCATAAGAGCCGCATGTTTCCGAGCGAACTTTCGGGCGGCGAGCAGCAACGCACTGCGATCGCGCGCGCACTCGTGAATAATCCAAAGCTGTTGCTCTGCGATGAGCCCAGTGGGAATCTCGATCCGGCTAATACAACCGAGATCATGGAACTGCTGCGGCGGATCAATCTCAAAGGCACCACCGTGATCGTGGCGACGCACAATCAAGCAGTTGTCGATCGCATGCGGCGCCGAGTCGTGCGTCTGGATCAGGGCCGCATCATCACTGACGAAGAGAGAGGCTATTACTTCCTTGGATTGGGGCAGGATCAGATTCTTTCTGGGTGAGGTTGCGCGCAACTTCACTCGCAATGCCGGCATGCAAGCTACCGCTATCGGCACCGTCGCCGTCACCATCGTTCTCCTCGGTGCTTTTCTCTACGTGCGCGCGAGCGTCGCACACCTGGGTTCTGACGTCTTCAACCAGATCGTTATCTCGGTTTATCTGAATTCGTCGGCAAGCGCGGCGCAGGAGGACACGCTACGCTCCGCTTTCGCGCGCGATCCGCGCATTTCGGGTGTACAGTTCGTTTCCAAAGCTCAAGGCTTGGCCGAGCTGCGCCGAAGAATGAAGGGTGAGGTCGACACATCGCTGCTCACCGAAAATCCGCTTCCCGACATGTTTCGCGTGCACGTCCGCAATGCTCAGGAAGTGCCTGCGGTGGCTCGCAGCATCGCAAAAATGCCCGGCGTTCAAAAGGCTCTCTACGGACAGGAAGTGGTTGCACGGCTCCTCCAGCTCGCCGCGCTTGGCCGCCGCATCGGCATCGCGGTGATCGTTCTGTTCTTGCTGGTAGCCGGAATCATTATCTCCAACACGATCCGGCTGACCGTCTATGCGCGCCGTCGTGAAATCTCAATCATGCAACTCGTCGGCGCCACCAACATGTACATTCGACTGCCGTTCATCTGTGAAGGGTTGCTCGCCGGGCTTGCCGGTGCCGCGATCGCGGTCGGCGCACTCGCAATTCTGCGCGCTTCACTCGTCCCAAAGATTGCGTCGGCATTGCCCTGGCTGCAGATGAATACTTTTTCGATCGACCTCTCATCGCTCGTTCTTCAGTTAGTGGCGGTTGGTGCGGCAGTCGGCGTCATCTCATCATGGATCGCGGTCGGCCGTTACCTCCGGACGTAAGGATGCAATGCGGCGAGTCGATGAAATCGAACAGCTGAAGAATGAACTTGTCAGCACCGTCTCTCACGAACTGAAGACGCCGCTCGCGGCGATAAAAGCATACACCGCGACGCTCCGGCAGAACCCGGAGTTGTATCTCGAAAAACGCGACGAGTACTTACGGATCATCGAAGAGCAGACCGACCGGCTTTCGCGGTTGATCGAAGATCTTCTGATGGTGACGCGAGTCGAGGGCGGACAACTCCTGCGCCGGCGCACCACGGTGTCGCTCGACACGATTCTCGACCAAGTGCTCACCGAGATTCCCTTCGATCCGCAGCGGTACCGAATCGAACGCAACACGGCAGGTGTCGTAATGTCGGGCGATCCGGACCGGCTGCGAGACCTGCTGCGCAATCTCATTGAAAACGCGATAAAGTATTCGCCTGAAGGTGGCCCGATCGTTATCGAAGCCCAGCAGCACCGCGATCATACGTTCATCGAGGTTCGGGACTCCGGCGTGGGGATTGCGGCCGAGGATCTTCCTTATATATTCGAGCGATTCTATCGCGTGCAGTCGGAGAAAACCGCCGCCATCGGCGGTAGCGGCCTGGGGCTCTACATCGTGCAGGCCATCGTGCGGGCTCACGGCGGAACCATCGAAGTGCGCAGCGATCCGGGCGAGGGCACCACGATTGCCGTGACGCTCCCGCTGCGAGACTGATGGCCCAGATTCTGGTTGTTGACGACGACCGTAACCTTCGCAAGATCATTGCGACCAATTTGGAGCTCGCCGGATTCGAAATCACGGCTGCTCCCAACGGCACCGACGCGTTGCGGCTTCTCGATACGATGCAACCCGATTTGGTGGTGCTCGACGTGATGCTTCCCGGCATCGATGGCTTCGAAGTGGCGCGGCGCATCCGGCAGCACCCGGCAAATAGCCACGTGCCGATTATCATGCTCACTGCGAAGGGTGAGCTCGAAGATAAGCTCGCGGGCTTTGACTCCGGCGCGGACGATTACATTACGAAACCCTTTGGGCCACAGGAACTGCTCGCGCGCGTACGCGCGAACATCACGCGCCTCGAAATGGACGCCTCGCTCTCGCCCCTGACAAAACTTCCGGGAAACCTCGCGATCGAGGCCGAGCTGCGCCGCCGGATCGACGACGAGCAACCGTTTGCCGTGCTTTACCTCGATCTGGATAATTTCAAAGCGTTTAACGACGTGTATGGCTTTACGCATGGTGACGAGGCCATTCGCCTTGTTGCCAAATCGACAGTGGATGTGGTGCGCCGCCGCGGCACGACGAAGGATTTTGTGGGGCATATCGGCGGCGACGACTTCATCGTCGTGACGCTACCGGATCGCGCTGAAGAAATAGCGCGCGAGATCATTACCGAATTCGATCGCGAGATCCGCAAGCTGTACCAACCGAAGGATTTACGCCAAGGTTTTATCGAAACGCACGACCGTCGTGGAGCACTCAATCGCTACTCGATCATGTCGCTTTCGATTGCGATCATTTCGAGTCTCCAGCGTCCATTGACCAACTACGCGCAAATCGGCGAGACGGCCGCGGAATTGAAGCGCTACGCAAAGTCGATCGGGGGTTCGGTGTACGTAAAAGACAAACGCAGACAATGAGTCGCTTAAGTAGACTCTGTGCTGCCTTATTGGCCGTAACGCTGGTGCCAAACGTGGCGCTCTCGTCCGATATCAATGCGCGCATTGAAGCGCAGCGCCGAAGGGTGGAAGCGACTCAAAATGCGCTCGCGCATAAGCGTGCCGAGCTGCAAGCGGCAACCGTACGCGTTACCAATCTCGAGGGCGCATTGCACCAAACGCAATCCGCGATGGATCAAGTGCAAGGGCGCTTGGATGTCGTGCGCGCGGAGCAAACCGGTACCGAACGCAGACTCGCATGGAATACATTACAGCTGAATGCTGCGCGTGCATCGTTAGCGCGTCACGACGATGCGCTGAAGCGCCGCTTGGTAGATACGTACGAACGTGGCGACCTCGGTTATATCAGCGTCCTGCTCGCCGCCAAATCGTTTAGCGATTTCGTGGAACGCTGGGAAGATCTGCGACTGTTGGTCGCCGCCAACCAAAAAGCCGTACGCGAAAGAAAGTCTGCGGAACAGAAAGTCTCGGCGGCGCAATCCGCGCTTTTAGCGACGCAAGTCGCTTTACAACAAGAAGAACTCACTCGAACGCGGGCGCTCAACCAGCTCGATACCCTTGCCCAAGAGAAGCAAAATCTCGTTGCGCTGGCGGACGCACGGCGACGCCACGTTGCAAGCGACGTGGCCGAGATGGAAGGGTTAAGCGCGTCAGAAGAAGCCGCCCTTGAAGAGCTGATCCAGGAGAAAGAAGCCCAAATAGCGGCAGCGCGTCGCGCAGCCGGGATTGCGGGACCCGAAGTCAATACGCCGCCGGGATTGGTCGCATGGCCCGTCCATGGGACTATTACATCGCCTTTCA
>DASYYA010000142.1:0-4316 GCA_035934355.1 Candidatus Rubrimentiphilum sp.
TGAACAACACGCAATTCTTTTCAAAAGTGGACGTGAATCCGAAACCGTGTCCCGACGAAATGATGAAGAAAGATCCGGGATGCGTGGTCCTCGACTGGGTGGTCACCGAGCAGAAGACGGCGCAAGCTTCAATTGGCGCCGGATACTCCGGCGGCATTACCGGTCAAGGCTTGTACGGCACGATTGGTTATAGCGACAACAACTTGCACGGAACCGGAAACGCGGTGAGCGTACAATTTGAAAAAGGCGCGACCAGCTCGCTGGCACAAGCATCCGTATCGATTCCGTACTTAGGAGATACGCCCAAGTTGGAACGGTATAGCGTGGGCGGTACGATTTCCGCAAGCGCGCAAAGGTTCTACTATCCGGTCTACACGACAGCGATCGGGAGTGCCGCGAGCGGAACTCCGGCGGCCGGCGCCACGCCGCAGCCGATCCCGGTCACGCTTCTGCCCACGAGCAACGCCGCGCTCGTGAGCGGTATCGTTGCGACGAGCACGGCAAAAGTCTCGGGCGTTTCGTTAAACTTGGGCCGGCGCATGACCGATTCCATTCAGGCGCAGCTCGGCGTGAGCGTACAAAGTGTCACCAACAGCACGACGGTTCCCGCACCGTATTTCTTCTCGTCCAACCAGCCGAACATCATCGCAGCGCCGACGCCGGGGCCGCTCAGTAACCTGACGACCAACACGGGAAGTTTCGGCATTCAAGCAACCTCGATTGCAAACATCAACACCGGGCAGCCGTATCGTTTAAACTCATTGAGCTTTACGCTGGGAACGATTCCTGCGGCAACGCTGGACGATATTTTCAATCCGCGGCGCGGCCAGACGTTATCGTTTGGCGAGACGGTCTCCAATCCGGCGATCGGATCGAATTTCTCGTTCACGCAGAGCACCTTCGATGCGGCGAAGTTCCTGCCGGTGCTCAGAGATTCGACGCTGGGATTCCATGGACAGTTGCGTATTTCAACCGGCGTGATTCCGCCGAGCGCGCTCTTCACGTTCTCCGATCAAAATCTGCGCGGATACGATTCGGTCTTTTACGGAACCGACACGATGCTGGGACAGGTTGAGTTTCGCAAACCGGTTACGCCGGATCGGAAGTTTTCTGTCGCCGTGTTTGTGGATGAAGGGGGCTGGCGGATTCGGGGTGCGGCACCGCTTTTGGATCCTTACACCAATAGAATCATTGGATTCCCCGGAAATTGGACGTATCGTGGCGACGTCGGATTCGGATTACGCTTTGACGTTCCGCAGTTGGGATTGCATACTATCCGCATCGATTTCGCGAAAGGTTCCAACGGTAACCACACCAGCTTTGGCATCGGTCAAAGCTTCTAGGACGGAAGATGAATACTCGTAAACTTCTCTTGTGGATGGCCGGCGTTATCGCCGCCGTTGCGATGGCGCCCGCGGCAATCGGCGCCGACCTCACGAGCGTCGGTTATTTGGATCAGGCAGCGGTCGGTGCGCTTCCGCAGTTTCAAAGAGCGAATGCGGCAGTGGGTCAATATAAAGCGCAGCTCGATCCGCAGTTTGCGGCCGCCATGAAGCGCGCGCGTAACGATGCGGATCGCCAGCGAATCCAAGGTGAGTTTCAGCAACGGTTCTTGGACAAGCAGCGCCAAGTGCTCGGACCGCTCTTTCAGCGCGCCCAAACGGCGATCGCGCAAGTTGCATCCAATGGCGGCTTATCGGTTGTCGTCGACAAGCGCATCGTCGTGTACGGCGGCCAAAACATCACCAAGAGTGTTATCGATTTAGTTAACGGCCCCGGCCCGGTCGTTCCGCCGGCCAGTACTCCGCCACCGTCGGTTATCGGGTTTGTCGATCAATCGCAAATCGATCAGGTTCCGAAGATCAAGCAAGCCAATGACAATTTCCTGAAGTTTGCCGCCGGTGCGCGACAGACGGCGTTGCAGAAAATGCAAGCGGCCAAGAACAATCAATCACAACAGCAGCAGATTTTCCAGCAATATCAAAAATCGTTGACCGACGAACAAGATCGGACGCTAAAACCGCTGGTTGATCAAACGCGCGATGCCATGGCGCGGATCGCGCAGCAAAAACACCTGATTTTGGTAATCGATCGATCGGATGTCATTTACGGCGGGACGGACATCACGCCCGATGTCCAAAATGCGCTCAAGTAGGACACTGGTAATAGCGGCCGCTGCAATCGCGATGACGCTCAGCGGCTGTGCGCCGCAGTTACGCCCGGACGACCCTAACGTTCGCGGTATCGGTTACGTGCGCTTGGAGGAAGCGCTCAAGAAGCATCCGTTATACGCGCAACTCTCGCAGATCGACGACTCGATCGACGCGCTGGGGCTGCGCTCGCTGGGCGCAGGCGCCGTGCCTCACACCGGAGCGCAGATCGCGAGCCAAACCAAAGAGCTCAATGCCGAGCTACTGGCGGCGCAGAGTCGCGCTAACGGCTTGCTACGACAGAAACAGATCGATTACGCGCGCCGCGAACAAGATGCGATCGGTGCCGCGCTCCAAGCCGCGGGCGCCGGCACCAGCACGCAGAGCGTGCAAGCGATGCAAAATGAAGCGGCCACGCAAGCGCAACAAGCAACGGCCGCAGCCAACAGCGACTTCGCGCAGTATCAGCAAAGCGTCATCGCGCAATCGAACGCGGCGCTGCAAACGATCGGCCGACAATTGAGCGCGCGTGCCGACCGGGCGTACTCGCAACGCGCCACGCAGCTGCAAGAGAGAGAATCGCAGCTGTCGCTCGAGCTCTCGCAACAAGATGCGACCAAGCGGCTACAGCTCACCATGAAGCTGAATGGACTGGCGTTGCCGGATGCGACCCGCAAAGAGTATCGAGATCAGCTCGCAGCGATCGATCGGCAAGAGGCGGCGACGGTCGCAGCGCAGCGCGCGCGCGATCGCCAAACGCTGGCGCAATACCGGGCGCAGCTCAACAGCCAAGTCCAAAGCGAAATGGCAGCGCAATCGGCGAAGATTCACGCCGACACGCAAGCGAAGCTCCAGGTTCGCCGCAATGAAGTCTCGCAACAGGTCGCTTCGCAGCTGCACGGGCTCCAGGCGCCGTCGATTCCTGCGAACTTGCCGGCGTCGACGCGCGATCGTATCGCGCAGATCGACCGGCAGTTCAAGGCGCAATTCCAGGCGGATGCACAAAAGACGATCGCACAGTATCAAGCAACGAAGGCTGAACTCGACGCGCGGTACGCCGAGCTGCAGGGCGCCGATTCGCTGGCGACCGGCGCCGCCCGCACGCAGCTGGGACAACTTCAGCATGAGCGTGACGATCTTTATGCAAAAATGGTCGAACAGATAAAACGCGATGCCGGAACAGTGGCGGCAAAGCGTGGATTGCAAATCGTTTTGGTCAACATCGAGGCAGCGCCGGGCGGCATCGATTTGACCGGCGACGTCGAGAAAGATATCGAGAGTTTACACGAGTGAAAAAACATATCGTTCTGATAACAACCGCAGTATCGCTGATGCTGGCGGGCTGCGGTGGCGGTAGTCCAATCGGCCTGGTTGACGTTGCCCGCCTGACAGCGAATTGGTCAACATATACCAATGCGCAAAATCAGTTACTCGCCGACGAACGTGCAATCACTGCGAGCAAGGTGCCCAATGCGCAAAAACAACGCCAGGTCACCGCGCTGCAGCAGAAATATGCGCAGGTTTCCAATCAACTCGTCAATCAAGTTCGGGATGCAGCTGCGAAAGTCGCCCAGCAAAAACAGCTGAAATTGGTTGTCACCCGTCAGTTTGTTGGATACGGCGGGACCGACATTACCGCCGACGTCGAGAAGATTCTGGGCATCACCGAAAAAGCGACACCGTCGCCATAACGCAGGCGGCTCTCGTATGCTAGGGACGGTCGACGAGCTCGCGCGTCGCGTCGGCGGCCGCCCGATCGGCGATGGAAGTGTCAAGATCGAGCGGTTGGCCGCGATTGACGACGCTACCGCCGATGCGTTGACGTTTGCGACCACGCCCGCGTACCTGCAAGCCGCGTTCGCTTCAAAAGCTGCTGCGGTACTCGTCGATGAGAAGCTGGTGCAAGAATCCAAGGAGACGCCCAAGCCGCTGATCGCCGTCGCGAGCGCGCGGACTGCGCTGGCGATGCTGCTCAAAGGATTTGCGCCGCCGCGCAAACGCGGCCCTTACCGGCACGCGACGGCTATTGTCCACGAGAAAGCGGTCATCGAGCCCGACGCGTATATCGGCGCGCACGTTGTTGTGGGCAGCGGCGCTCATGTGGGCGCGCGCGTGGTGCTCGAAGATAGCTCGTATGTCGGCGCCGACGTGCGCATTGGCGCGGAT
>DASYYA010000146.1:0-3055 GCA_035934355.1 Candidatus Rubrimentiphilum sp.
CGTTGATCAGCGAGACAAAGTGGATCCCGCCTTCGTCCCAAGCGTGCCATTTGCCGCCCTGTCCGTTTTGCGGAAATGCTTGCGCGAACGATTGATAGTTGCTGCCGCTGTAATCGTGTTCGCCCGGAAGCACGATGAGCGGCGCACGCAGCTGCGAGAGCACAGAACGCGCCTCATCGAACTGCGCCGGCTTGGAGAGATGGGTGACATCACCGGTGTGAATCACAAAGCGCGGCTGATTTTGCAGCGCATTGATCGCGGCAACAGTTTGTTCGAGTGTCTGCGTAACGTTCGGGTTTGCGGGCTGGTGAAAGCCGATGTGGCTGTCACTGATCTGGACGAAATCGATCGTTTCGGGGACGCCCGCGGCGACCGCGCGACCGGTGAGCATTCCCGCGGCGCTGAATGAATACGCGATCCCCGCGCCGGTCCACGCAATATGCTCGAGAAAATTGGTGCGCTTCATCGGGCCGTCACCACGATGGTGCCTTTCATAAAAGGATGGAGCGTGCAGAAGTACGCGTAGGTTCCGGGCTTGGTAAACGTGTGCGTCCACGAGTCGCCCGTGTCGAGACCGGCCGAGTCGAATTTCTCAGGCCCGGTGTAGGTAACGGTGTGCGCTTCGGTGTCGCGATTGATGAAACGCACGGTTGTGCCGGCCGTAATTGTCAGCACTTTGGGTGAGTACGCGAAGTTGTTGATGGTCACGGTCGGAGTCGCCGGTGCGGCGCGTGCGACCGCCGGTGCAACGAGCGTCAGCGTCGCCAGCAAGCCTACGAAAATGCTCTTCATGCCTGTATTATGCGTGAGTCCGGCGATTTGGTTTGCCGAGGTGGCGCCGGCGCTTGACTCTAACGTAACGTGAGCCTTTATCCTTGGAGCATGAAACTGATGACCGAGCGCCACGTCCACGCGAAAGAATTCGCGCGCCAAGCCGGCGTGACGGTGAGAACGCTACATCTGTACGATGAGATCGGGCTCTTGCCGCCCGCGGAGCGGAGTGCGGCCGGTTACCGGTTGTACGGGCAGCACGAACTGGAGCGCCTCGAGCAGATCGTGGCGCTGCAATTCATCGGTTTCACATTGCAAGAAATCAAGGAGCTATTAAAGGGAGATTCGTTGCCGCTGGAAGTGGCGCTGCGCATGCAGCGCATGATTATCCGGCAGCGGCGCGATCAACTCGACTCCGCGCTCAAGGCTATCGAAAGCGCGGAAACGGCGATTGCGCACGATCGCGGGCCCAATCTCTGGGAGACGCTCCGCACCATCATTGAGGTAATGAAAATGGAAAAGACCGACTGGGATTGGACGAAGAACTACTATTCGCCCGAGGCGCAAGAGAAGATCGCGCAGCGCGCAGCGTCCATTCCGAAATCCGAGATCGAAGAAGGGCAACGCGCTTGGACGCAACTGATCGCCGAAGTTGAGGCGGCTGCAAAAACCGAAGATCCCGCAGGCGAACGGGCGCAAGCGCTCGCGAAGCGTTGGAAAACTTTGGTCGGCCAATTCACCGGCGGCGACCAAGAAATCCAAAAGGGCCTAAATACGCTCTACAACGATCCGACGCACTGGCCGAAAGACTTCAAGCGCCCGTGGAGTGACGAAGCCGACCGCTTCATTCGCACCGCGACGAACTGTAAGGCTTAGCTTATTTTTTCGCCCAGTACTTGCACCAGCCGTTCGGGCTAATGGTCCCCGCCACCAGGCTGCACGAGTGCGGCTTTTGGAAGAACCGGCAGCCCGAACATTTCCGCCTCATCGGACCGGGAGTGTTCTTGTAGCCAGCCGCTCTCTGGCTCATTTTGGCGTCCGCAATCGCCGGTGAGATGAGTGCGGCCAGTGCCGGCAGCACGACAACGGTCTTGAGTGCTTCTTTGCGCGTGAACTTGGGTGATTCGCTCATAAGAGATACCTCGCCCGGCGAGTTTACCCTGAAAATTGGGGTCACTCCTTGCCCCGCGTCGAAGCCGTCGTCGAGGGAAGCTTATGGGACTGATTTTAGCGATCGCATTTTCGTTTGGTTCCAATGTTCCACACACGGTCGTCCCATCGACGTTTGTTGCGGGTCGCGCATTTGCGATGCCGCTGGTTGAGAATTCCGTGCGACGGCTCGCGCTCTGGATCGATACCGACGGCTCAGGATTTATTCGATCCAACGTTGCGCAGGAGCTGCATCTGCAGGCCACGGTTGCGGGGGGCGCGCCGGCTGCATATTTGCCGCGGTTCGATACGCCGGATTTTCCGGCGCCGACCGGCAACCACGGCGCGCTTCCCCTATTAAATGATGCGGACATCGCCGCCGATCCGGTTTTTGCCGGAGTCGATGGCCAGCTCGGCGCGACATGGCTGAACGATCGTATCTGGACGTTTGACTACGTGCATCACCAAATATGGCTCGATCATACCGCGCCGTCATTTCATTCAGGCGACATCGTTCCGTTGCAATTCGATCGGCAGCATCGCTACCCGCGCATCGGTTTGAACATCGGCGACGCGCAATACACGGCGGCGCTCGATACCGGCGCAACGGTTGCGCTGAATCAGCGCGCAGTGTCGTTTCTGGCCGACGGTCTGCCGGCGGTGCGCGCAACAAGTTTTATTCCAGCTGAGGCGCTGAGCCGTTGGCATGCGTCGCACCCTGACTGGATGTATGTGGCCAATGCGGGAGTCGAGCGGGGCGTATCCTTAATTCGCGTTCCGGAAGTGCGCGCGGATCGCGTGGTCTTTCACAATGTTTGGTTTTCTACGCGCCCGAATGACGACGTTTTCCATGGCGATGCGGTGGATGCCAAATTGGGCCCAACAGCTTTTGGCGATTGCGCGGTGATGCTCGACTACGTGCACGACCTTTCGGGTTTTCAGTGCTAGTACACTTGTTGACGTCTAGTCCGATTGCCGCGAACGCGGTAATTGCAACACCGTTGTTTCGTACGAAGATGACTTGCCTTTTGGACAGCCCAGCATCATACTGTTAGCAGTGGATTTATGTCCGGCGCGTTGATTCTAGACGTTTTCCTCGCTACTGCCGTTGTCGCAATTGCCGTGATGCTGTTTC
>DASYYA010000151.1:0-5433 GCA_035934355.1 Candidatus Rubrimentiphilum sp.
GAAATGCGCAGACTGCCAGGCTTGCTAGTGTGGTTGCTATCTTCAAACGAGCGCCAGACGCACGACAAAGGACTCTTTTTGCTGCGAGCAGGCACGCGCTATTTGTAAGGAACGCAAGTGTTGCAAACATCGCAAACGTCACCGGTGAGGGTCCGACCGCGCAATGCTATCGAGCCGATGTGCAAAAATTCGGGTTTGGAGATCGTGCGTGTCGGCCGCCGTACGGTCGTAATCCTTCGCCGCAAGCCTGTACTTCTTGACAAGCAAATAGCATAAGCCGCGATCGGCACGAACGACGTCGTCCTCAGGGAACCTGCGCAGGAAAGCGCTCGCGAGTGTGATTGCGTTCTTCAGCTCTGCGCGACCACGTTGCAACATCGCCACATATATGGTTCGGTCGACTGCAGCGGTCGAAGTATCGTCAAACCAAAGTGCGCGCTGGTAATGAACTTGGGCTTGTACGAGCTTATTTCTTACAAGAAACTCATCGCCGCGTAAAACCAGGGCGTCGGCGATTTGGGTTCGCAGCAGCACAGCCGCTACTATGGTGCTCATGATTCCAACACACACAGGCGGTGTTGGAAACGGCCCACTCACGCGAGCACTGCGTAATATGCGCCGAGTGCAAACGATAAACTCGCCGTGATTCTTTGAATAGCGCGGCGGGCCGTCTCGTTCGAGAGAACTCCGGAAACCGTAGCGCCGCCAGCCGCTGCTGCCACGACCGGCAGTGCGTGTCCCAAAGCGAAAACAACCAATACCGCGCAGGCCCAAAGCACGCTGGACTGACTCGCGAGCGTCGCAGCTCCAAGAATTATTGGAGCGCAACATGGTGAGACTGTCAGCGCCATTGACGCGCCAAGCAAGAAGATCCCACCGAGTTGTCGCGGCGGCGCCGTTGCAGTCTTTGGACGGCACCTATCGGGTCGCATCAGCCCCAACAGGCCCGCAACGGTCAATCCAACGCCGAGCCCCGCGTACGTCCACGTCGAAAACGCAACGGCACGGCAAAGCATTGATGCCGCGAAACCCCAGGTTGCGTACATCGCGCACAGGCCAAGCAGATACGCCAGGACGGTAACCGCGGAGTCTTTCCACGATCGCCGCGATCCCAGCGATATAATCGCGATTAGCCGCGGTGCGGAACACGGCCCGATACACGTAAAAACTCCCGCTGCAAATGCGAAGCCCAGCGCCGCGGGCTTTACTTGGGCTTCTGCCTGCAGTGTCGCCGAAACAATGTCCATTACGAACCTTGCGCGGAAGCTGCGCCGAAGCCCAGCTTATTGTCGTATTTGACGTGCGTGTTGGTCGTGCCGGGGGCGATGTTTTGCAACGTTGACGGATCGTGCGATCCGGGACACCAAATGGTGTAACCGGCGACACCGCCGTTGCCGGAGGCTGCCGTCGTCGTCAACTCATAGAATACGCCCGAGCCGGCGGCCGGATCTTCCGGCACTTGATTGAGATAACCGCTCATATTGGCGGTTAGGAATGCCGAGTTGATCGAGGCCGTCGTCGCCACCGGATAGACTTGCTTGTCGGTGTAGTACAGTTCCAATGCGGTCGCAATGATCTTCATGTTTCCGATACAAGCGGCGGTCTGCGCCTGAGCACGAGCACGTGTAAAGTTCGGAATCAGAATGCCGGCAAGAATCGCAATGATCGCAACGACTACCATCATTTCCAGCAGCGTGAATCCGCGTTGACGTTCGAGCATCACACGGCCACCGCTAAGCGCATCTTCTTGAGCGCTCGCCGATGCAATCGGGAGATATGTCTTCGCGAATACCCGAATCGGGCGGCGAGCTCGAGCTGGCTGTAGCCGCCGGCATACAGCGCAACCACGACCTGACGTTCGGTGGTATTGAGTTGCGCGAGTGCGTGTTGCACCAGGAGTGCATCATCGGCGGAGTCCGTGGTATATGTTGCCGCCCCGAGCTCGTGCGGATGCAACGTATCGAGCGAAGCCGCCACGGCCCGATTGCGATAGGCGTAGACGTCGCCGATCTCTCGTGGACTTACCCCGACGGCGACAGCCAACTCGGGCGTTGACGGTTCGCGCGCGAACTCGGCGGTCAAGATCTCTTGCGCCGCATGAACCTGCTTCTCCAGCTTTCGGAGTTTCCGGGGCGGACGCACCATGCGCTCGTGGTCGCGCACATAATGCATCAGTTCTCCAATAATGAACAGCCAGGCAAATGCTTCGAACGGCGTTGAAGTCGACGGATCGTAGCGGTCGCAGGCTTTGAGTAATCCGATGGCAGCCGTCTGCTGCAAATCGGATCGATCCAGGCCGGGACGAAGAAACTTCCGCGCAGCGCGCACACAGAGTTGGCCATACTGCGGAATCAGGGTTTCGCGAGTGGGTTGGTCGGCAATCATTTGATATTTCCAATCAAGGTGTAGAGTGGAACAAAGATGGCCGCCGCGACAAAGGCAACTGCGCCTCCAAGCAATACGATGAGAACGGGTTCCAGAGCTGTTCCGAGGGTTTGTAATGCGGTCTCTACGTCGAGCTCGTAGTATGACGCGATCTTCAAAAGCATCGCGTCGAGACGTCCGGTCTCTTCTCCGACGCGCACGAGTTGCAAAAAGATTTCGTCGTAAAGACCGGAGGCGCGAAGCGGTTGGGCGATAGAGGAACCATCGGAGATGGATCGGCCCAGAGCGTCGACACTCTGCGCAAACTCATGCCCGCTCGCGATTGCGGAAACAACAGGCAATGCCTGATGCAAGTTGACGCCGCAGCTGAGCAGCGTCCCCAGCATCCGCGCGAGTCGCGCTATTTCAGCCTTCCGCAACACGCTACCAACAAGCGGAATATGCAAGCGTAACGCGCCAAGCCGCTGCATCCCGGCCGCCGAACGAGAGTAGATGATAGCGAAGGTAACCAAACCGGCACCGAGGACGGCTCCGCCAAACCACGATGCAGGGCTTCGCAACGCCGAGCTCAGCGCGATTAAGAGGTGCAGCATCGGCGGAACCGTCACTCCGAGCTGCTGATACATCGCCCGAAACACCGGAACGACGGCAGTCAGCAATAAGAGCAACACACCGGCGGCAGTTATGGCAACGATCGCGGGATACGTTAATGCCGCGCGAACTTTCTTGCGAACTTCACGGTCGCGTTCGCACATGTGTGCCAGGCGCTCGAGCACTTCGTCTAACACCCCGCCGCGCTCGCCGGCCTCGATCATTGCAACGGCAAGCTTGGAAAAATCCTTGGGCCGGCGTACCATCGCTTCGCTCAGCGACAGACCGCTTTCGACATCCGCGCCAACGGCCTCGAGCGTTTCACGCAGACGGCGGTCGCGGCACTCTTGCGCGCAAATCGTCAACCCGCGGCGTAACGGCACTCCGGCTCGCGTAAGGGTCGCCAACGATCGAAAGAGCGTCACGATCGCTTGATGTGACACCGGCATCCAGCCAATCGCGCTTGCGATAGCGCCCTTCAACGTCGCCGAGCATTCCAAAGTCGTTACAACGATCGCGCGCGTGCGCAAAATGGTAAGTGCATCGCTTTGGGTAAGCGCTTCGACCGAGCCGCGTAGCCGGCGACCTTCGGGGTTGCGCGCCGTGTAATGAAAGACCACGCTATGCGACCCGCACGGAACGAATTTCAGCAGGGAGGTTGGCCGCGCGCAACGCCTCTTCGTAAGTAATCTCGTCGTGCACGAGCCGATCGTTCAGTGCCGATTCCAGCGTTTGCATCCCAGCGGGACGTCCGGTTGCGATGATGTTTCTCAACTGATGGACTTTGGCTTCACGGATCACGCTGCGCACCGCGTCGTTCGCAACAAGGACTTCGGAAGCACTGCTTCGGCCTTGAGCGCCGCGGCGGGCCACCAGGCGTAAGCAGATGACGCCGGCCAGCGATTGCGCGAGCTGCATCCGAACCTGGTCTTGCATCTGTCCTGCAAATGCTCCGACGATGCGATCGATCGCCTCGGGGGCGTTCCCCGTATGCAACGTTGCCAGGACCAGATGTCCGGTTTCCGCCGCGGTCAAGGCGGACGCAATCGTTGCACGGTCGCGCATTTCTCCGAGCAATATCACGTCGGGATCGCTCCGAAGAGCTCCCATTAGCGCGTCGCTAAAACTCGATACGTCCGCGCCTACCTCGCGCTGTGACACGAGCGACTTATCCGACTGGTGCCGGTACTCGATCGGGTCTTCGATGGTGATAATATGTTTTGCATGGGTACGGTTGATGCGGCCGACAAACGCAGCCAGCGCCGTGGATTTTCCACTTCCCGTTGGCCCCGAGAAAATGAGTAAGCCGTGACGTCTCTCGACGAACGTCGCCACCACACCCGGTAATCCAAGCTCTTCGAACGTCGGGATCGTTTCTGCAAGCATCCGAATCGCCAAGGCGTGGCCGCCGCTTATACGATAGGCATGAATGCGCGCACTACCCGCTTCAACGTCGCGATACGTCATCGAAGCATCGCCGTTCGACCGTAAGCGCGCACGCGCGCGCTCATTCAAACAAAGCGAAAGAATCTCTTCGATATCTTCTGCCGGCACTACGGCGGTGGAACGTGCGCGGAGCTCGCCGTCAATTCGCATCGTCGCCGGGATCTGGGGAACCAAGTGCACGTCCGAGGCTCGCTGAAGGCGCGCTTGCCGCAGCACATCGTCCAGTCGCAGTTGCGCGAGCACGCCGTTCACGCGGCAGGCTCCACGATCAGTACGCGTTTGAGTTCGTCACAGCTCGTTTCGCCCGCCCGCAAACGCGTTAGCGCATGCTCACGCATGGGACGAAATGCATGTCCGCGTGCAAGACGATCGATGCCGACGCCGGACGTGCCCGATGCAATAGCGATCCGGATATCGTCTTCGATGACGAGTATCTCGAAGATCGCGCTGCGGCCCCAGTAGCCGGTAAAGTTACATTTACTACAGCCGTTCGCGCGAAAGATCTGGGCATCGGCGGGAATTCCGAAGTCAGCCGCAATTGAAGCGGTCGCACGATGTGCTTCGCGGCAGCATGCGCACAGACGCCGTACCAGACGCTGCGCCACGACGGCGCTCAAACCCGCGGCGATGGTGCGGCGGCTGACGCCAAGCTCCACTAAACGATCGATCGCGCCCGCCGCGTTATTACTGTGGAGCGTCGTGAGCACCAGTTGTCCGCTCAGTGAAGCTGCGGCTGCGACCGACGCCGTTTCAGCGTCGCGCATCTCACCGACCATAATCACGTTCGGATCCTGTCGCAAAAAAGCGCGCAGCGCCGATGCGAATGTTACTCCAGCGCGGGGATGAATCGGCGTTTGTGAAACGCCTGGAATACGTAGTTCGACCGGATCCTCGACGCTGCACAGATTCTCGCGGCCGGCGTCACGTTCGGCCAGCGCCGCATAGAGCGTGGTCGTTTTCCCACTACCGGTTGGGCCGGCGGCGACGATAAAACCATGCGGCGCCGCACAG
>DASYYA010000200.1:0-15207 GCA_035934355.1 Candidatus Rubrimentiphilum sp.
GTGTCGAACAATTGTGGTGTCGACGGCTGGGGTTTGGGCGTGCTGCTGGATGCAAAGCGAATAAAACGCACGACGGGTTCGTATGTCGGCGAAAACCGCGAATTCGAGCGGCAGTATCTTCAGGGTGAATTGGAAGTCGAGCTCGTGCCTCAGGGGACGCTCGCCGAGCGGTTACGCGCAGGCGGCTGCGGCATTCCTGCGTTTTACACGCCCGCGGGAGTCGGCACGCAGGTGGCTGAGGGCGGACTGCCTTGGCGCTATAATGCCGACGGCAGCATCGCGAAACCGTCGCCCAAAAAAGAGACGCGGAGTTTTGACGGATGTGACTATGTGCTCGAGCATGGAATTGTTTGTGACTTTGCGATGGTACGTGCCAGCGTCGGCGATCGCACCGGAAATTTAATCTTTCACAAGGCGACGCGAAACTTCAATCCATTGTGCGCAATGGCCGGAAAAGTCACGATTGCCGAAGTTGAAGACCTGGTTGACGCGGGCGACATCGATCCCGAGAACGTGCACCTTCCCGGTATTTTCGTGCAGCGCATCGTGCATGTCGGCGCGGACGGCAAACGCATCGAGCGCGTGACCACACGAAAGCGATCCTCCTAATGGCGCTGACGCGTACTCAATTGGCCGCTCGCGTTGCGCAAGAGTTGCGTGACGGCGAATACATCAACTTAGGAATCGGGCTGCCCACACTGGTTTCCAACTACGTGCCGCCCGGCATTACCGTTGTCTTGCAGAGCGAGAACGGAATTCTCGGTATGGGGCCTTATCCGTACGAGGGTGAAGAAGATCCGGATCTGATCAACGCGGGAAAAGAAACCGTTACGGTGTTGCCCGGCGCGTCGTTTTTTGATTCGTCGCTTTCGTTTGGAATGATCCGCGGCGGCCATATCGATCTCGCCGTTCTGGGCGCGATGCAAGTTTCCGAAAAAGGCGACCTTGCGAATTGGATGATTCCCGGAAAGATGGTCAAGGGCATGGGCGGCGCGATGGACCTGGTGCACGGTGCGAAGTTCTTGATTGTGATGATGGAGCACGTTGCCAAAGACGGCACGCATAAGATTGTTAACCAATGTTCGCTGCCAATCACCGGCAAACGTGTGGTGGATCGGATCATCACCGATCTGGCCACGATCGATATCGAAGAAGAAGGTTTAATACTGCGGGAACTCGCCCCCGGTGTTTCGCTCGACGATGTAAAAAAAGCAACGGGCCCGGAGCTGCACGTGCCGGCCGAACCGAAAGTTATGGTCATCCCGAGCCCATAGGGGGAGTGATGGGCAGCTTAAGCGGCTTCAGCTTGCGCGAAGGCGGCGCCGCGCCCCGAGACGCGGAATGCTGCAAATGTGATGAGGCCAAGCGCTTCAAATATCGCGACGATGATCCCGGCCGTGATGGCAAACGGGAACGAATGGATGACAAGAGCGGAGACGACAGTGGCTGCAATTGGGGGTAATGCGCACAGATAGGTAAGCAGAACGCGAAGCATCGCGAGTGGACCGCGCTGATCGAGGCCGGAAGGCATCAACGCGTAGAGCGCGAGTCCAACGCTTCGCAGCGTGACCGCGATCGCGATCGCGAGCGGTATTGCAGCAATGACGACGAGCTGAAGCCCAAGCGTTCCTGCAAACGCGATAATGCCCACCGCAAGACACGCGGAGAGTCGCCATGACGTTGCCAAGACCCACGCAAATAAGCGGCTCCAAACCGTGTCGGTTCCCATCCACCACAACGGCTTGCGCAGATCTTCGGCTAACCCAAACGATGATGCGATCGTGATAAAGATCACAATCACATTTGCAATACTGCTGCTCATCACTCCGGCAGTCTCCAGGGGATGAGCCGAATGCCGGGCCGCGCTGCCGAGTACTGCTCCCACCGCAGCAGAGGCAAAAAACCCGAACCAAAACATCCGCTGTGCTCCGGGCGCACGCACAAATGCGATCCACTCTTTCCACGCAATTGTCCACGCGCCACGCGCACGATTGAGAAACCATATTGCGGTGACATTACTCTCCCGATACTCGCGCTCGCCAACGATTACACCCGGCAAACGCCCGCGCTGCCGGCGAAATGCAAGCACTTTTATTGAAGAAGCATACAGGTCGGGATAGAGATCGTTACCGACCACATATGAAAATGCGAGCAAGCCGAACGCGGCAGCGTACATCGCTGAAACGCCCCATACGTTGCGCCCAAAGAGCGCATTGACCGCGAATCCCGCGCCGATCGACTCGATGTTGCGCGCCCACGGTCCCAGTGCCGGTCCGATAACGCTACCGAGCAGAATTGAAAGTGGCAGTAAACCCGCGGCCACGACTGCAGCCGAAAGAAGTTGCGCGGTGGGGCGTCCTCTTACAACGCGCAGCTTCAAAATTGGAATTGCGGTGGCCACGGTAAGAAGCGCGCCCGCAATAAGAGTGGGCGCCAAGGCCGCAAAGCCACCAGACCGCCGGTACAATAACGAATAGAAGATCAGCAGTAATAACCAGCGGATAACTGTCGAAGTACAGCGCCGGATTTGCAGCCACGTAACAACCGCGCGCTCAGAAAGCTTCGAGCCACACAAAAAACGCGCATCGGCAGTTGAAGAAAAGACACCTAAGAATCCGGATGCCGCGCCATACATAATCACACCGAGCAATGTGACGAATGCAAAAAGAATCGTAGACGCGTATGGCTCGGGGACCATCACCGGAATGGTCGTACCGGAAACTCCGTGGGGGTTTATTCTTCGCACCCACGCCAAAAAACCAAAGTACGCAATGGCAATTACATAAACGATCAAGCGGCCAGGTTGATGCAAAATCGTACGAACACGGTTGAGCAGCTGGCGGAAATCGAGATACGCGAGCGTCGCGAAATCACTCATCGGGTCAATTCCAAGAATAAGTCTTCGGCTGTTCCTTGCCCACCGGAGCGAGCTTGCAACTCCGAAAACGTGCCTTCAGCGACGATCCGGCCGGTCTTGAGAATAATCACGCGATCGCAAATGGTTTGCGCTTGTTCGAGCATATGCGTGCTCATGACGATCGCCGTGCCGCCCTCACGCAGGCTGCGGATAATTCCCCGGAGCTCGCGTTGTCCCAACGGATCCAAACCTACCATCGGCTCGTCGAATAAAATCACCGGCGTTGCGGCCAACACGGTCGCGGCGACCAGTGTTTTCTGGCGCATGCCTTTCGAGAGTGAATTCCCGAGCGCATTGCGTTGCCCGGTCATTTGAAACCGCGCCAACAAATCGTTGGCGCGCGTCTCCCAGCCCGCGGATAAGCGGCAGCTTTTGGCCACGAAGACCATGTGCTCCCAAACGGTCAACATCGGATAGACGTCAGGCGTTTCGGAGATGAGCGCGATCGTCTGTCCACGTTTGGCGCCAAGCTCCTGACCGTTCCAAGAAAACGTTCCAGAATCAGGGCGTAACAGCCCCGCTGCGCATAAGAAAGTCGTACTCTTGCCCGCACCGTTTGGACCGAGCAAACCGACGATCTCGCCTCCGTTCACGTCAAATGAAACATCGTTAACCGCCAGCTTCCTGCCGAACGATTTGACGAGATGCGAGATCTCGAGCTTCACGTAGCCGCTATTTGGGATTCGTCGCGAAATTGCTTGCGATACAGGCGTGCGTATGCGCCGTTACGTGCAAGAAGAACCGGATGCGTCCCGGTTTCGACAATACGTCCATTTTCAACGACAAATATCACGTCGGCGCTCAAGATCGTGGAGAGGCGGTGCGCGATTACCAGACTGGTACGGCCGCGCATCAATGGCACCAGCGCCGCTTGAATCGCGGCTTCACTATGGGAATCGAGCGAACTGGTGGCTTCGTCTAATATGAGGATGCTCGGATTCTTTAAAAGGACGCGCGCAATTGCGAGCCGCTGGCGCTCGCCGCCGGAAAGCTTGTGTCCGCGCTCCCCGACAACCGTATCGTATCCTTCCGGCAAAGATTCAATGAAGTAATCGATGTTGGCAGCTTGGGCGGCTGCCTTGAGCTCCGTTTCCGTGGCATCAGGTTTTGCATAGCGTAAATTGCTCGCGATTGTGTCGTGGAAAAGATAAGTCTCCTGCGTCACGATGCCGATATCGCGCCGTAGCGATTCCAATGTAAGGGTGCGCACGTCGTGTCCGTCGACGAGTACGCGGCCGCCTTGCGGGTCGTAAAACCGCGGCACCAGCTGGGTGATTGTCGTTTTGCCGGCGCCTGTCGGGCCGACGAAAGCCGCGAGCTGCCCGGGCTCGATGGTGAAACTCACGTCGTTCAATACGACGCGCCTCTCGTCGTAAGAGAACCGAACGTCCTCAAAACCGATCTCACCGCGGACCGTCTGGAGCTCGATAGCGCCCGGCGGGTCGTATTGCTCTGTAGTCATATCGAGGTAACCGAAGATGCGTTCGAAGACGGCAAGCGCGCTGACGATCTGTACCTGGATTCCGGCCAGCGCCGCGCCCGGACCATAGAGCCGGAACTGAATGTACTGAACAAACGCAACGACGACGCCGACTTTAAGCGCGCCGGTTAATGCGAGCCAGCCGCCGCCGAACCATACGATCGCGGGTCCAATGGTGACCATAGCCCCGATGGCTGCAAGAAACCAGCGTCCTACCATCGCCAGATTAATCTCGAGCTGCATGAGCTCGGTTCCGACGCGATAGAACCGCGTGCGTTCGAACAGTTCGCGAGCAAACGATTTGATCAGCGTGATCCCGGAGATCGAAAGAGTCTCTTGCGTGATCGACTCGATCTCGTCGCGCTTTTCGCGAGTCTGACGCCGCACGCTGTACATGCGACGTCCGACTGGACTGAGCGGAAGTACCATCAGCGGTACGATGACGATCGAGAGCACCGCCAGCCGCCAATTCCAGAAAAACATGAAGATCACGGTCGAGGCGATCGTCACGACGTTGGTGATGATCGACGTAAGCGTACCCGTAACCACGTTGTCGATGTTGTCTACGTCGTTGCTCACGCGGTTCATGATCTCGCCCGTCTTTGTGCCGGTGAAAAAAGAGAGCGGCATACGATGCAGATGCGCCACGAGGCTGGTGCGCATGTCTCGCATGATGCCTTCGCCGACGATCGAATTGAGATAGCCCTGCAGCACGCCAAACGCGATCGTCACCAGCGCCGAGGCGATGATGATCCCCACGTCGACGCCTAATTCGTAGAGGCTGCGGTGCGGAATTGCCTTGTCGATGATCTGGGCGAACATGTAGGCCGGCACCAAACCCAACACTGCGGAAACAATGATGCAGAAGAGAACAGTCGTTTCCTGGCGCCAGTACGGCAAGAAAAACAGTCCCATGCGCCGCCAGTCCACACGCGCGCGCATCTTCGGCTTCTCGCCGTACATGTTGCCCCACATGAGGTGGCCCCCGAACATGCCTTAGTTAGCTCTTTCCGTTGCGCAGAGCAGCGAGTTCTTTGAAAAGTTTCTTTTCTTTGTCGGTTAGCGTTGCGGGCAATTGGCCGATGAGCCGCACGTATTGATCGCCGCTACCGGCATCGCGCACTTTCGGCATTCCCTTTCCGGCAAGGCGTAAGAGCCGGTTACTCTGTGTCCCTGGGGGAACGCTCATTGCAACTTGGCCTGCCATTGTCGGCACCTTTACTTCGCCGCCTAAGACCAGGTCGTAAATGCTCACAGGCAGATCGACGTAGAGATCGTCGCCTTTCCGTTTATACGTAGGGTCATCGGCAATCTTGACGATCAAAAAGAGATCGCCGCTCTGGCCGCCGCCGATTCCGGCGCCGCCCTGTCCGGCCAGCCGAATGCGCTGCCCCTCACGGATGCCGCGCGGAATGGTCACCTCGAACTTTTTGGCGGTAAGCGTTCTCCCGGTTCCATGACACTGTGGACACAACGTTCCGCGTTCCGTTCCCGTGCCGCGGCATCGCGGGCAAATGTCTTCCAACTGAAGCGAAACTGATTTCTTTCCGCCGTCGTACACGTCGCGTAACGACAACTCGATCGTGGTTTCGAGGTCTTGCCCGCGCTGCGAAAACGGTGCGCTCTGCGCGGTCGTGCGGCGTCCGATTCCCGAAAAGAACATGTCGAAGAAATCGGAAAAACCACTCGGGCCGCCGCCGGCACCGCCAAAGTCACCAAAATCGAATTGAAAAGCGTCGCTTTGCGCGCTGCGATATCGCCGCTGTTGCTCGGCTTGACTGGCCGCTTCTTGCCAATGACTTCCGAGAACGTCATACTTTTTGCGTTTTTCGGAATCGCCTAAGACTTCGTAGGCTTCCTGAATCTCTTTAAATTTTTCTTCCGCAGCTTTTTGGTTGCCGGGATTGGCATCGGGATGCCATTTACGGGCAAGTTTGCGATATGCCGATTTTATATCTTTTTCAGCGGCATTCTTGGGAACCCCGAGGATCTCGTAATAATTCTTATATTGCATGGAGCGTCATTCGCTCCGCGACACGATCACTTTAGCGGGGCGAAGGAGCTGGTCGCCCAGCATATAGCCTTTCTGCGCTTCCTCGAGGACGGTGCCTTCGTCCGCCTCCGACGGCTGCGTGCCGATTGCTTCGGCAAGCGCGGGATCGAAAGGCTTATCCTTGACGTCGATCGCTTTGACGCCTTGCGACGAGAGCACCGCTTCAAAGCCTTTGAGCGTCTGCGCGACGCCCTCGCGCAAAGCAATGTTATCGCCGCCGTCGACCGCGAGCGCGCGTTCCAAGTTGTCGATCACCGGCAGCAAGCTCTTTAGAAGATCGCGGCGCTTATGCTCGGCGATCTCGCGGTTGTGCCGCTCGCTGCGCTTCTTATAGTTTTCGAAGTCGGCCATTGCGAGCAGCAACTTGTTGTAATTCTCGTCTGCGCGCGCAACCGCAGCCGCAAGTTGCGCCTCGAGGTCCGGTAATTCGAACCCCGAGGCGTCGCCATCATCGGACGCAGGGACGTCGGCCTGCGTCGTCACGTTGTTTTCGTCGTTCAAGCCTTACTTAGACTCTTTGAATTCGGCGTCGATGACGTCTTCGTTCGGCTTCGAAGCTGCAGGTTCGCCTTCAGCTTGAGCGCCGGTCGCACCGTTACCAGTAGCTGCACCTTCAGGCGCGCTCTTCTGGTACAGGAGCTCGGCCATCTTATAGCTGGCTTGCTGCAAGCGGTCAATCGCCGGTTTGATCTCGGCGACCGTACCGTTTTCGCTGACCTTTTTAAGGTCTGCAAGCGCGCTTTCAACTTCGCCGCGTGCTCCCGCCTCGAGTTTTTCGCCGACTTCTTTGAGCGACTTCTCGGTCGAGTAAATCAAGCTCGATGCTTGATTGCGCACTTCGGCCTCTTCGCGCTTGGCTTGATCGCTGGCCGCCGACGCTTCCGCATCGCGCACCATGCGTTCGACCTCGTCTTTGCTGAGATTGGTCGAAGCCGTGATTTGAATCTGCTGCTCTTTGCCGGTTCCGAGATCTTTGGCAGCGACATTCACGATGCCATTGGCATCGATGTTGAAGGTCACTTCGATCTGCGGAACACCGCGCGGAGCCGGCGGAATTCCTTCGAGCCGGAAACGCCCAAGCGTTTTATTGTCAGCCGCCATCGGCCGTTCGCCTTGGAGAACGTGGATGTCAACGGAGGTTTGGCCGTCTTCGGCGGTTGTGAAGATTTGCGACTTCTTTGTCGGGATCGTCGTATTGCGCTCGATGAGCGGCGTCATGACGCCGCCGAGGGTCTCCAATCCGAGCGAGAGCGGAGTAACGTCGAGCAACACCACGTTGCTGACTTCACCCGCAAGCACGCCGGCTTGAATTGCTGCACCAACCGCTACAACCTCATCGGGGTTCACCGTGAGGTTCGGCTCTTTGCCGGTAAGTTTGCGCACGAGCTCCTGAATGACCGGCATGCGCGTCGCGCCACCGACCATGATAATCTCGTTGATTTTCGAAACGTCCAGCTTCGCGTCGGCGATGGCATTTTTGAACGGCTGCACGCAACGATCGGTGAGATCGCTCGTCAGTTCTTCAAATTTTGCGCGCGTGAACGTGAAGTCCAGGTGCTTCGGACCATTCTGATCCGCCGTGATGAACGGCAGATTGATCGAGGTCTGCACGACGGAGCTCAATTCGATCTTCGCCTTTTCGGCGGCTTCGGTGAGGCGTTGCATTGCCTGCTTGTCACCGGAGAGATCGATGCCTTGCTCCTTGCGGAACTCGCTCACGAGCCAGTCAACGACCCGTTTATCATAGTCGTCGCCGCCGAGATGCGTGTCGCCGTTGGTGGCCTTGACTTCAAAAACGCCTTCGCCGACATCTAAAATTGAAACGTCGTACGTGCCGCCGCCAAGGTCCCAAACAAGAATCGTTTCGTTGGCTTTCTTGTCCAAACCGTATGCCAGCGCCGCAGCTGTCGGTTCGTTGATGATCCGCAGCACTTCGAGCCCGGCAATCTTGCCCGCGTCTTTGGTCGCCTGGCGTTGCGCATCGTTGAAATACGCAGGAACCGTGATGACCGCTTTGGTCACACGTTCGCCCAAATAATTGCTGGCATCGTTCACCAGCTTTTGCAAAATCATCGCCGAAATTTCTTGCGGCGTATAATCTTTGCCGTCGATTTTTACTTTGTAATCTGTCCCCATCTGCCGCTTGATCGATGCGATCGTACGGTCGGGGTTGGTGATGGCTTGCCGCTTCGCAAGTTGTCCTACGAGGCGCTCACCGGTTTTGGTGAACGCGACCACAGAAGGCGTCGTTCGCGAGCCTTCGGCGTTTGGAATAACTGTGGGTTGCGAGCCTTCCATCACGGCGACGACCGAATTGGTCGTGCCGAGGTCGATGCCGACCACTTTTGCCATATAAAACTACCTTTCCGAGCCCTGGACCAGCTTGGGCGCGCTTTGCACGCCGTTCGCCTTGCCGCTTACGGACTACAAGGACAACAGAGGTACCGATTATAGCGCCACCGGCCCCGTTCTGTTCCAATTCTTAGAACAAAATCGAGGCCGATCTAGTTGCAGGACCGTCCTCCCAAACCGACAACGAGCGTTGTCGGTTTGGGAACCCTTTTGGTTTAAAAGGCACTCCGGCGCGGTTCGCGCCTGCGCGCCCCCCGCACGCAAAGCGCGCGGGGCCCCCGTTCATTTACGGTTGTTGGTCTGGGAGCTGCTGCTGAAGTTGATCCGGCCGAGCCGCGAGCGTGACTTGGGTCAGCCGCTTGGCGCCTTGCGCCCAAACCTCGAGGCTGACTTTGTCGCCGGGACGGAGCTTCGCGATAGCGGATGCCAGCTCGCTCTGGCTGCTGTACGCCTTGCCGTTCATCCTGAGAATCACATCGCCGGGCTCGAGGCCTGCATTGTCGGCGGGCGATCCGGTAACGACCTGAATGACGCCGACGCCGCCTTGGCCGCGATAGTTGGTTTGGCTACGGAATCCCTGATCGACCGATTGCAAGAGCACGCCCATGAAGGCTTGAGTGGGCGGTTCGGTTATGCCGGGATGAGCTGCCATCTGGTCGACAACGCGTTTCACCGTGTTCGAGGGAATCGCAAAGCCGATGCCTTGCGCGCCGCCTTGTAACGTCGATTGGTTCACGCCAATTACATCGCCGTTGATGTCGATGAGCGGTCCGCCCGAGTTGCCGAAGTTAATCGGTGCCGACGTTTGCAGCAAACCTTTGAACGTCATCTGTTGTCCGTTTTCCGTGGTGATTGGTTCGCTGCGATCGAACGCAGAAACAACACCCACGGTAACGCTTTGTTGCAGCTCGTAGGGTTCGCCAATCGCGATTGCCCACTGGCCTTGTTCGAGTTTGCTGGAATCCGCCAACGCGAGCGCCGGTGGAAGACGATGACTTCCGGTGAGCTTCAAAATTGCAAGATCCGACGGCACGTTCGCCGCGATAACCTTCGCCGGCACCTTCGACCCGTCAGGGAACAATACGCTGATCGATACCGATTGTACGCCTCCAATCGGCGGTCGCACGACATGCGCGTTGGTCACAATATAACCGTTCGAACTGTACACAAATCCCGAACCTGAAACTTGCGTGCGATACGGTTGGTAAACTCCGGGTCCCGCATTCCCGTAGAATTGCTGCGCGAACGGATCCATCGGAATGTACTGCTTGCCGTTAACGTTCACGTCGATCGCGACAACCGAGGCTTTGGCACGTTTGACCGCAGCCACAATGCGCTGCTGATCGCTCCCGCCCGAGAGCGGCGCGGCTTCGACTGCCGGCGGATTATGCGAGGCGACCGTCACCGTCACCGTGTGCGTGCTCGAGTAGAGCATCATCAAAAAAGACCCAATAATTGCGCCCACAAGCGCGACTATCGCAGTGGGCATAATGCGATTTCGAAACATGCGTTTACACTACCCCGATGTCACTGGAATGTTGCTGAGAGTGTCCTTAATTATAACGCCGTCAAGCATCCGTAGGATGCGCCGTGCCCGAGAAGCCACCCCCTCGTCGTGCGTAACGACGATGATCGTGCGGCCCGCCGCGCTCAGGCGCTCGAACAGGGCCATGATTTCGGCGCTCGTCTTGGAGTCCAGGTTGCCGGTTGGTTCGTCCGCCAGCAGAACCGCGGGGTCGTTGACCAGCGCTCGCGCGATGGCCACGCGCTGTTGTTCGCCACCGGAAAGCTCCGTCGGCTTGTGGCGCGCGCGGTCGCCGATTCCGACCTCGGTCAAGCGCTCCAGCGCCAGCTTCTCGCGCTGCTTAGGCGGCATACCCGCGTAAAAAAGCGGTAGGGTGACGTTCCGTAGCGCGTTGGCCCGCGGGAGCAGATTGAAACCTTGAAAGACAAAGCCGAGCTTGCGCAGGCGAATCTCGGCGAGCTGGTTATCGTCGAGTTGCGAGACATCGATGCCATCCAGCAAATACTGTCCGGAAGTTGCGCGATCCAGACAACCGAGCACGTTCATCAACGTGGATTTTCCGGAACCCGACGGGCCCATGATCGCAACGTACTCGCCACGCTCGATGCTAAACGTCAGCCCACGCAAAGCTTCCACGCGCAGCGAGCCGCTTTGATAGACCTTTGTCAGGTCGCGCGTGCCGATCACGCGCGTCGTGTCATTCATAACGGAGCGCTTCTATCGGATCCAGACGCGCGGCGCGATATGCCGGGTACGTGCCGAATCCCAACGTTACGAGCGTCGCAAACCCGACGGCAATAACGATCGCCTCGAACCACGGAATCGCGCCGTACACGCCGGAGATTCGTGCAATAAAACCTCTGTCCACGAAGAAGCCAAGTCCAACGCCAAGGAACATTCCGATAAGACAGCCGACCGCCGAGAGCACCAGCGACTCAACGAAGAATTGCGCCAACACTTGCCCACGGCGCGCGCCGATCGCTTTGCGAATGCCAATTTCTCGAGTCCGTTCGGTCACCGAAACCAGCATAATGTTCATGATTCCAATCCCGGCCACGATCAGCGAGATCGCGCCGACCGCCCCGACGATCAATCCGACGACGCTAAAGAATCCGCTAATCGTTTTTGCGAAAAACCCAAAATCGAATGCCTGGTATTGCGCGCCGTGCGCCTGCGCCAGCACCGCTTCGGTCCGGCGCTCCGTCATTTGAAGATTGACGTCGGGGCTTGCGAGTACAGAAACGCCGAAGAAGCTGCTGCCACGTTGATACGTGTTGTAAAAGGTTGTGTATGGAATTGCCACGTCGTTGCTGACGTCAAATCCCAATGCAGCAGTATCGACTTTGGCTTTTCCGAGCACACCGACAATGACATAGCGTTTGCTTCCGACGTAGAGCGATTGGCCAAGAACATTCGCCGCCGAGGTCTCATTTGGGAACAGGCGCGTGAACGCATTGTCGGATATCACGCAGGCCGAATCGGCAGTCGCGATATCGGCGGCGCTGAGCGTGCGTCCGGCGGCGACCGGCGACGTACTGAATCGCTTGTCGGATTCGCCGCCAAAACGCAAGCGGACGCGCTGATGTCCGGCGTCGACGATAATCTGGCGCCGCGAAAATGGAATCACGCTGACCACGCCCGGTACGCGGTCCCGGATCAGTGCCAAGTCGTCAATCTTCAGCGCGGCACGAACGACATTACTCTGCGTCGTTTTCGGAAAAACAATAAACGTGCTGGCGTTCGTGCCTTTGAAGATGCCGCTGACCGCGCCGGACATTCCGGCGGCTGCCACTTGAACCGCCACAATTGTGGCGACGCCGACGACGAGACCGATAATGGTCAAGATCGAACGCATTCGGTTGGCGAATAATACATTTGCGGCTTCGATTAAATAAGCGATCATGCGCGTAGTGCCTCGACTGGGTCGAGCTTGCCGGCGCGCGCAGCCGGATATGAGCCGAACCCGATTCCGACAGCTAACGAAAACCCGGCCGCGATTCCGATGACAAGTCCCCAAGGAACCGGCGCCGCTCCCATGGCTTGCGCGACGATCTGACGCAAAGACAGCACTGCGACGACGCCAATCGCCGAGCCAATGATCCCGCCGCCAACCGACAGCAACGTCGCCTCGATCAAGAATTGCAGGCTGATCTCTTTTGCATTGGCGCCGATTGATTTGCGAATCCCAATCTCGCGCGTGCGCTCACTGACCGAAACGAGCATAATATTCATAATGCCGACGCCGGCGACGAAGAGCGCCACGCCTCCAATGAACGTCAGGCCGATGCCGATGAAAGATAGGACGTTCTCAAAAATAGAATTGAATGCCAGCTGATCTTGAATAATGTACTGTCCATGCGGGTGTATACGTTCCAGAGCCGCGCGCGCATCGTTGATCACTCCAACCGGGTTGAGGGAGCGGCTCACCGGCCAGAATTCAATGAAGTCGATGGGACCCGGCGCAATATGATGTAACGTTGTGTACGGGATGTACATTGTTTCGCCCAAAAAACTGCGAAAGAGGTTGGCGTTCAGTGAAACGACGCCAATAACGCGGAGGCGTTGCGTGCCGACGTTAATGGTGTTGCCCACGGCATTTCCATTCGGAAAGAATTTGGCGGCGGCATCGTGCGATAAGATGCAGACGTTGGCGGCTTCAGCGACGTCGCTGCTGTCGATCAATCGGCCGGAGTCAACCACGAATCCGGAATCTGCCGTGAGTTCGCGCGTAGAGCTGACGTTGATGAAATCGCTGCGTCCGCTAACCGTTACGCGGTAGCCGCGCAATCCGCCGCCTTGGCTACTGTAGGACGGAATTGCGCGGGATATCGATCCCGAGGCATATGATTGCAGCAAAGCAGCGTCACGATAGTAGAGCGTCGCCGCTGTCGGGTTATTTTGAGACGCATCGACGTAAGCGACGAAGCCGGGATCGCCGCCTGCCGCAATCTCTTGTTTCATTCCGTTGGACGCCGCTTGACTCAGGCCTAAGACGGCGATCACCGAAGCGATGCCGATGATCATTCCAAGAATCGAGAGCAGCGAGCGCGTCTTGTTGCGCCAAAGGCTATCGAACGCCTCGGGAATATAGGCGATGAAGCGCGACATTCCGTTATGAGGCTGGAGTCGGTTTTCCGGCGGGGGTTACAGTAACCGCGGCGCCATCATGCAGCAACGGGTTACTTTGAGAAACGATTGCTGCTCCGCGGCTTAGGCCGGATTTGACGATCGTTTGCGTATCATTTTTTGAGCCGGTTTTTATCGAAGTCTTATAGACTTTTCCGCTCCGCACAACATACACATAAGCGCCTTTTGCGTCTTTGCCGATCGCGCTTGACGGTACGACGAGCGCGTTTTTGATGTTGGTGGTCAGAATATCGACGTCGACGCTCATCCCATCTCGCAGAAAGCTCGGAGACTGGTCGAGCCGAATGGTCGTCAGCACTTGCCGAGCCGTACTCGATGGGTCGCTGGATTTAATGGCGACCGGCGCAATATCGGCGACATGGCCTGTCAGCGTTTGTCCCGGAAAATCTTCGCCGGTCACGTTCACGCGCTGACCGGGGCGCACGTTGATGATATCTTGTTCGTCCACTTCCGCTTTGACGATATATCCGCCACCGGCTGCAATCGTAAAGAGCGCTTGCCCTGCAACGACCGGATCGCCGGAGCGCAGCGGAGTAAGCGGATCGTTGGGTTGCGTTGCTACGCTTTGGATGACGCCATCAACGGGCGCGGTGATACGCGTGAATCCGAGCTGCTGCTGATTGGCTTGATTGATAATCTGCGCTTTTTGTGCCGCAGCTTGCGCATATTGCACGCTGTTTTGCCCATAACCGGTGACCGCGCCTAAGCGAAGTTGTCGCAAGGCTTGATCGTACTGTACCTGGGCTTGATCGAGTTTCGCTTTATCCGTATCGAGCTGATTTCGCGGGATAGCTTTGTTGGCGTAAAGCGAGACGTCGGCACGATAGATTCGCCGCGCCTCCTCGAGATTGGATTGGGCGGTCTGCACCGCGGCCTCGTATCCGACTTTGGAATTTTGCTCGTTGATCCGCGCCGTCGAAACATTGGCAACCGCCGAATTATAATCGGCCTGCGAGCCGGCAGCATTGGACTCGAGCGTTGGGTTGATGACCGTCGCCAAGAGTTGCCCCGCGCTGACATGATCGCCGGCCTTGACATCAATCTCGCCCAAATTGCCCGCGATTAACGCCGGAATCGTTCCGACGCGTGGACGCTGCACGACGCCACTCTCGGGGAGCTTCGTGGAGAACGTCGCGGGTTTTACTTTTATCACCGTGACGGCAATGGTACTGCGCTGTCCACGTCCCGCAAACACCGCGATAACGATCACGAGGGCCAGCGCACCGGCGAGGATCAAGAGATTCCGTGTTTTCTTGTTCATTTTGATTTCAACCTAAGTCCGCTACCGCCTGAGCAGCATCGTAAATGCCCAGGGCGACGCGGAGTTTAATAACCGCTTCGACATAAGCGACACGTGCATTATACAGATCGATCTGCGACGAAAGCGCTGCTTCTTGCGCTTGCAAGACATCACTAATCGCGATCAGGCCGTTTTCGTATTGCAGGCGGGCGACGCGCGCGGACTCGACTGCCGCGCGTACCTCTTGGTTCGCGAATTGCAACTGCGCTTTGGCTGTTTGAGCGGCGCGATACGATTGCCGGACATCGAGCGCGACCTGCGTATTCGCCGAATCCAGCGAGTTTTGCGCGGCAGCTACTTGCGCATCGTCGTTCTGCCGCTCCGAACGGCGTGCGCCATAATCCCACAGCGGAAGCGTAAACGTGCTCACCGCTTGCAGCTGCCAGAAGCCCGGAGATCCCCGCGGAACGATCGGCGCTTGTCCTGGCGGGAA
>DASYYA010000232.1:0-19345 GCA_035934355.1 Candidatus Rubrimentiphilum sp.
ATCACGCGTCCTGAAAATGTCGCGCGCGCGGCTGCCGCCAGATTCATGTATGCGCGGCGAGTATCAGGGACGACGACGTACGGTACGGTGTTCACCGTAGGTGGTTTCTCAATGATAAGGGCGCTTGCGCCTTTTGCGACGGCGTCCTCAACAAAGTCATGGCCATCGAAACGCTCACCCCGAAGCGCCAAAAACGCATCGCCGGGCCGTAGCGTGCGCGTATCTGTGACGATGGTGAGGCTGCGCGGCGCGCCTTGCGGATTATAGGCTTGACCGCCGGTTGCGCGAGCTGCGTCTTCAAGCGTAAAGGTCACGCCCGCACCCCTCCGCGTTGCGCGAGTGCTTTGCGTGCTTCGGCCGCATCGTCAAACGGCAAGATTTCGTCTCCAACAATCTGATAGTTCTCGTGACCTTTTCCAGCGATAAGAATCACATCGCCGGGACGCGCATCGGCGATGGCCGACGCAATTGCCGCTCGCCGATCGCTTTGCACCAGATGTGGCGCGTCACCAATTCCTTTTACGATCTCTTTGATGATGGTTTGCGGATCTTCGGACCGCGGGTTGTCGGATGTAATATAGGAGAAATCCGCGTGATGCGCGGCGATGGCTCCCATCTCGGGACGCTTGCCGCGATCGCGGTCGCCACCACATCCAAAAACGACGATGCGACGGCCGCGCGCAATTTCACCGATGGCCGCGAGCGCATTCTGCAACGCATCGGGTGTATGCGCGTAGTCCACGATCACGTCAATGTCGCCATCCGAAATGCGTTCCATGCGGCCTCGTACCGACTCCACAATTGCCAGGCCGCGTGCTGACGCTTCGTCCGCGATTCCCAAACTGCGTGCGATCGCGATCGCGCACAGCGCATTGGAGATGTTGAATTTGCCGGGCAGATGCAGTTCGAACTTCGAACCATCTAATCGAAAGGAGCTTCCATCCGTACGCAGATCGATGCCGGTTGCGCGCAGATCTGCTTGGCCATCCAGCGCATATGTCAACACCGGTTTTTTGGCTCTAACCTCGGATGCCCACGTTTCCCCGTAGCGATCGTCCACGTTAAAAACGCAGCGTTCAGCTAATTCGAAGAGTTCATGTTTGGCTGCTGCGTACGCTTCCACAGTTTGATGAAAATCCAAGTGGTCGCGGGTCACGTTCGTCAACGCGCCCACGGCAAACCGCACATCCGCAACGCGTTGGAGTGCCAAGGCGTGGGAGCTGACCTCCATTGCCACGACGCGGATTCCGGCATCGCGCATTTGTGCGAGAAATGCGTGCAACTCCGAGGCCAGCGGCGTCGTGTTCGATTGTGGTTCATCCGTACCGGCGAAGCTCGTACCGAGGGTGCCGATAATTCCGGCAGACAGCCCGGAGGCGCTGACGATCTCGGCGACCATATGCGTGGTCGTCGTCTTTCCGTTCGTGCCGGTTACGCCGGCTACGGTGAGCCCGCGTGAGGGAGAACGATAGAATGCGTCCGCAATTTTTGACAGCGCTTGTGCTGAATCGGCGACAACGACATTGGTCACGTTGCGGACCGCGGGATCGGCGCGTTCGCAGACAATGGCAACCGCGCCACGCGCGATCGCTTCACCGATGTAGTTGTGTCCGTCAGATGCTTGACCGCGCAATGCGACAAAAAGCGCGCCCGGTCTGACGGCGCGCGAATCGATGGCCAGCGACGCGATGAAGATGTTTGCCCGTCCGTGCACTTTTGGCGGATCCGGCAACGCATCAATTAATGTTTCGAGTAAGACTCCTTGTGGGGTCATGGCCGCAAGTTCGCCGCGACGGGACGGGAGACCAAGCGCATTTTCGAATGAACGAGAGGATGCGCCGTGGCCGGGAGCGCGCCGGCGTGCAACATCGCTTGGCGCGCGATCTCTGCAAAGGCGGGCGCGGCGACAATCGACCCGTAGATTGCCCCTTGAGGCCGTTCGACTTTAACGTAGATCAGATAGCGCGGGTGTTCATACGGAATCATGCCGATGAACGACGCGATATATGCTCCGGGCTCATAGACGCCGTTGGCCACAACCTGTGCGGTACCGGTTTTGCCGGCGGTCGTATAACCGGCGACCTGCGCAGTTGGATTGCCGGTTCCGCGCACCACCACGGCGCGCAGAAACGCGCGCAGCTGATCGGCAATGTGCTTTGAAAAGACGCGCCGTTCGATTTCGATAGGATAGCGGTAAACGATGCGGCCTTGCGCATCCAGGATCGCACGGACAATGCGGGGCCGCAAAAGCACGCCGCCGTTGGCAATCGCACAATAATAGCGCGCCATTGCGAGCGGCGTCACCGACACGCCTTGCCCGAACGCCATTGTCGCCAGCGAGCTCCCGCTCCATTCCGGCGGCGTAGGAACAATTCCGGGATTCTCCCCGGCGAGTCCAATCCGCGTCGGCTCACCAAAACCGGCCCGCTTCTCCATCGTGTAAAATGCATTTCCGCCGATGGCGAGTCCCACTTCCGCGGCTCCGACGTTATGCGAGTATGCGACGATATCCTCAAGCGTCTCCATCGCTCCCCGGATGGGCATGTCATCTTCAGCGTTATGCAGCGTGCGCCCACCGACGACGATCGAGTCCCGTGCCGGGAAGAGCGAATCGGGATGGACGCGGCCGCTCTGCAGGGCTGCCGCTGCAGTGACAAGCTTAAATGTAGAACCAGGCTCGTAGGAGTCTTGGCTGGCACGTTCGCGGCGCGCGTCTGGTGAGAACTTCCAGTAGGTATTCGGATCGAAGTGCGGGAGATCGGCCAGAGCCAGTACCTCGCCGGTTGACGGATCCATAACGATCGCGGTTCCGCTTGCGGCATGATACGTAGTGACTTGCTTCTGCAACGCCGACTCTGCGACGAACTGCAAGTACGGATCGATCGTGAGTTCCAAGCTGAGTCCGGGTTTCGCGGCACGCAGCGCGCGCTCGCGCCCAAAGGGAATTGGCCGGCCGAACTGATCGGTTTCGAGCGTGACGCGCCCGCTCGTTCCTTTTAATACGCTGTCGAAGCTGTACTCGATCCCCGCCAGCCCGTTTTCGTCGATGCCCACGAACCCCAATACCGTCGAGGCCGTTCTCCCGGCGAGATCCACGCGCCGGCCGGTATCTTCTTGCATGATCGAAATGCCTGCGAGTTGCCGAGCTTCAACTGCAGCCGCTTGATCGTGCGGAATCTTGCGAGCCACCCAAATAAAACGCAGCGACTTATCTTGCAACTCCGCAACCGTTTGTGGACCCAGCGGTCCGAGTATGCGCTGCAGCGCCGCAATCGTCGCGCGCGGATCGATGATGTCGTGCGGCGCTGCATACACGCTTTCAGATGGCAGTGAGTACACCAGCATATTGCCGGTGCGATCCAAAATGCTGCCGCGCCGGGCGAAAACTTCAATCGTGTCGCTGCGTTGCTCGAGCGCTTCCTTTGCGTAGATTGGCCCCTTGAGCAGTTGCACATCAACCAGTCGCCAGCAGAGCAGGGCGCCTGCGGCCGCGGCTGCATAAAACAGCAGCTTGGCGCGGTGCGGACCGACGCGAGCAAATGTCCGCCGATGCATTATTTGATCGCGCGGTTTATTTGGCGCCGAACCAGCTTGCCAGGCTCGACAGGAAGAGTCGTGGCGTTTTTTGCGGCGCCGGTGGCAGCGCAACGACCGCAAACTGCTGCGGATCGCGCATATGCAGTTGAGCGGCAATCACCGCCAGGCGATCGTCCGAGCGGAGCGCCGCCAGCCGATCGTCGAGCCTTGCGGTTTCGGCCTGAAGCGAGGCGCGATGACGTTCAGCCCGGGACAGCGAGTAGTTCAGGCTCGTGAGATTCGCGATGAGCATCATGTACGCCATAACGCCCGCAAGCACGACCACGAGCAGGCCGCAAAAACGGATAATTCCGCTGTAGCGCGCCCGCGAAACTCGCGTCACGCGGCGGGCGGTTGCGCCGCGCGCCGTACGAACGTTGCGTAAGCGTGGACGCGGTTGATATGCGACCACGCTTAGCTCGCTTTCTTCTCGGCGGCGCGCAATTTGGCGCTGCGCGCGCGCGGATTGCGTTCGAGTTCGTCATCAGCGGGAACAATTGGCTTTCGTGTGAGCGCTTCGAGACGCGCGTCATCGCGAAACTTTTGCTTGACGATCCGATCTTCGAGCGAGTGGAAACTGATAGCCACGACTCGCCCCGCTGTGCGCAAGCGATCCGCGGCCGCATCCAGGCTCTCTTTGAGTGCCTCGAGTTCATCGTTAACCGCGATACGCAGCGCCTGAAAGATCCGCGTCGCGGGATGAATGCGTTCGCGGCGGCCCCGCCGGTGCATCATTCCGCTCACCATTTGCGCGAACTCAAGCGTCGTCGTTGGAAATACGCCGCCCTTGCGGCGATGCACGATCGCGCGCGCGATCTTGCGCGCCGAACGTTCCCCTCCGTAATCGAAAAAGATCTCGGCCAATTCCGTTTCGCTGGCGCTCATCAGCACGTCATACGCACTGCGCCCGGCCAGCGGGTTCATTCGCATATCCAACGGCCCCGCTTCACGAAAGGAAAAGCCGCGCGAGGCTTGTTCAAACTGCATCGACGAAACCCCCAAATCGTAAAGCACTCCATCGACCGACTCGATAGCCAGCGTTTCCAACACGGTCGAGAGCGTGCGAAAATTTGCATGCACAAAAGTAAAGGACGGATCCGCGATCGACGCAGCGCGCTCGGCGGCGGATGGATCCGCGTCCAGCGCAATGAGACGGCCACCCCGCAAGCGGGACAGGATGCCACGGGAATGGCCACCCGCGCCGAAGGTCGCATCCACGTAAATCCCCGACGGCCGGATCGCCAGCCACTTCAAGACCTGATCTGCTAAAACCGGAATGTGCTGCATCGTCCACGCGCATCAGTACAGCCCCAGCTCTGCCATCAAATCACCGGCCTCCGAGTCCGGGGCGGCGTGTGAGGCGTAGCGCTCTTTGGCCCATACCTCGACTCGCGTGAGCGAGCCGACCGAAACGACCTCGCGCTCGATGCCGGCATAAGCTCGCAACGGTGCGGGGATGAGCAAACGCCCCTGGGTGTCGCAAGCGACCTCCTCCGTGTGCGCAAAGATATGGCGGACCAATCGGCGGAAGCGCTCGTCCTTCCGAGGCGCGCCCTCGAGCCGGCTGCAAAAATCGGCCCAGGCCGCCTGCGGATAGAGTGCCAGGCAGGGATCCGGCTGCGCGATCGTTAGGACAAAGCCGGTCCCCAGCCGCTCGCGGAAGCGCGCGGGCACGATGAGACGGCCCTTATCGTCAAGGGCATGCTCGACCGACCCCGTAAAGCGCGGTAAGTCCGCGTGCAACCTTTCCTCCCTCGGTCACCACAACGCACCACTTTGCACCACTATACCCCCACAGGCTACCCCTTGCAAGGGGATGCTTAGGGGCGGAAAGCAACCGCTCGCCACGAATTTCGTGGGCACGTGAGGAAGAAAGGAGTGATTCCGTATGACGCGGAGTAGCCGTTTCTTTGGAGCGCTCTCGATTGCGCTGCTCGTGGCGACCGGGGTTGCCAGTGCCGACTGTTATATCTATGGGAAGGACGGCTTGAAGCCTTGGGATTACAACAAATGCCGCACGATTAGCGGCGGTTTTCGTTGCCCGAGTAATACCAGGTGGACTATCGTGTCATTCCGCGATGAGAAGCGGAAAGACGGATGCTCCGTCACGGTCGAAGACAAGAGCACAATCTTCAGCTCCCGATGGGACGTGACACCGCGCAAACCCGGCGGATGGGCGACCTGGACGTGTTCGGTCACGCAGGTGGGCAATAACACGTACGACATCTACCCCCCGCATTGATCGAGGGCTCGCCGGCAAGCGAGCGTGACGCCCGGGCTTCAGGAATCGTTTTAAGGGAGCGCCAAGGCCGGGACGATACCTTGAAGAAGAGGATGCACCCCATGAAACGGATGCTCGGGACCGCGCTATTCCTGAGCTTGCTCTACGGATGTAGTGGAGCGGGTTATATCCCATATGCTCCGCATGCACTGGCGCCGGCCGAGCTGCAAAGTTTGGAAACCGCGGCCGCTGCACGCAACAAAGTTCCGGCTGCGCTTGTCGGCGCCGTAATCATGGCGGAATCCGCGGGCGACCCGTCCGCGATTAGCAGCGCCGGCGCCCAAGGTCTCATGCAACTGATGCCGGGAACGGCCGCGGGTTGCGGGATCGCGAACCCATTCGATCCGGCTGAGAATGTGGATTGCGGAACGCGCTTCCTGCACCGCTTGCTCGAACGCTACCACAATAACGTGCAATTGGCCGTTGCGGCATACAACGCGGGACCCGGAGCCGTTGATGCATATCACGGCATTCCGCCGTACGCCGAAACAGAAGCGTACGTCGACCGCGTTATCACGGCTTACAGAAACTATTAGGCTCGAGCGAGAATAGCGGCCGCATGGCTTCGATATCCGGAGCACGGCCGGCACCGCTGCGCCTGCTTCGCTCGTTCCGGCTGCCGCTGCTGGACAGCTACATCTTACGCGAATTCTTTTGGCCGTTCGTACTGTCGTTCTTGGCCTTTTTTCTGTTCTGGGGCTTCAATATATTTTTCTTGTCCGCAAAATTTATTATCGGACAGAACGCGCCGTTTTTTCTGGTCTTGCGGTACGTGCTTTTCCGCGTACCGCAATCGATTCCAATGGCATTTCCATTTGCCGCACTATTTGCAACGTTGCTCGGCATCGGACGGCTGATGGCCGACAATGAAGTCAACGCGATTCGGACCTCGGGCACGCCGCTGTGGCGGATCTGTTTGACGCCGGTACTCTTTGGATTTGGAACGTTTCTGCTGGCATGGATCATGAACGAATATGTCGCGCCGAAATCCGTGGATCTATCCACGCGCACGTTCTATCAGATCATCTATCATACGGCGTCCTATCCGGTGGAACCGCAGTTCTTCCGCAAGGATCCCGACACCGGCAACGTTTTCTATGTGAATCAAGTGTTGAGCGACGGCAGAACGATGATGGGCGTGCAAGTCTTCAAACCGGCCCGCGGCGGTTATTGGAATGAAACGATCCAAGCCAAGAGCGCGCACATCCAAGGCGCGACCTTGATTCTTAAAGACGTTGTCTTTACGTTCTACAACGACAAAGGTTTGGTCGTATCGCAGAGTCAGTCACCAACAACAGAGGTCGGCCTTCCGATGGCTGAAAGTGCGGCCCAGTTTATGAGCACGGAAAACAGCGACGCTTGGACGATGAACTCGAAGCAGTTGAGCGCCCAAGTGAAGTCGTTGCGATCGCAAGGCATCGGGGGCGAAGCCTTGGGCAACCTTCAGATCAGCCTGGCCGACAAACTCGCCTTCCCGTTCTCCGCAATGGTCGCCGTGCTGCTCGCGTTGCCGCTGGCGATCATCTTCGGCAAAAAGGGACGGATGATGGGCATGGCCATGTCCGTGGTGGCTTTCTTCATTTATTATATGCTGACCGAAGCTGCCGCCGCGTTCGGCAGCACCGGCCGGATGAACCCATATCTGGCCTCGTGGCTGCCGAATATCATTTTCGGCGCCGGCGGCCTGGCGTTGCTTTGGTACGAAGAGCACTAGCCGCATTTAGCCTCGTCGCCGTTCTCGCCAACGTCGTGCCGGCCACGGCGCTCGCACTCGCTGTTCCCGCACCCGCGCGCGCCGAGAGCTGCTCGTCACTCGCCCAAGTCATTGCCCAAGTCACGCCCACACCCGCGCCGTCGGGAAGTCCGACCGTCCCAAACGCGCCAACTGGTCCATCGCAGTTGTATGCAACGCCGTTTCCGACGAGCTCGCCGGTAACACCGCCGCCGATTCCCACGCCGACACCGCGCGCGCCCACGAGCCCGCGCCCGCCGGTGCTCGCGCGTCCGTCGGCGACGCCGGCGATCGTGCCGGCCGGATCACCGACTCCGAGCCCGTCGCCCACGCCCGTCAGTGCGCCCACATTGCGTCCGGGATATGCCGCCGTTATCGCCGACAAACTGATCGGAAATTTCCAAAAACAAAACGCGCCGGGTGACGCGATTGGCAACGTGCACATCTTTTATCAGGACGAAGTGCTGGTCGGCGATCGCGCGCATTATGACGGCATTCGCACGATCACGATCACCGGAAATCCTTACATCGCGAACAGCGCCAGTACTTCGATCTTGCACGCCGATGAAATCTCATTCGACACGATTAGTCAGCATGCCGAACTGCGCAACGGCCGCGGTGAGAGTTCGCAAGGCGTCGAACGCGGGCTGGTCTACTTCAGCGCGAAAGATCTCACTTCGGATGAGCGCGGCGTGGCGCATGGTGATTTTGCCAACGTCACCACGTGCGACCGTCCACGTTCGGGATACCATCTCACCGGGAGAACAATGGACGTTTATCCCGGCGACCGGCTCGTCATCCGCAAAGTGGTGCTGTGGCTCGGGGCCGCGGCGGTCTTCTACCTGCCGAAAGTGATTATTCCGTTGCGGCGTGTCGAAGACGAGCGCCAACGTCCGTCCTTCTTTCCGGAGCTGGGTTACAACTCGTATCAAGGCTTTTACATCAAAGACAAACTCGGTTTCGGTCGCGATCAATACTACTATGGCTATTATCGCATCGAATATTACACCAAGACCGGCTTTGGACTGGGATATACGGCGTTTCTCGCTCCGCGGAACGGAAAACGGCAAACTTCGATCGACTACTACCTCACACACGACCGGCGCGTCCAAGCAACCAGTTATAATTTGAACGTTTCCGACAATGAAAATTTCTCGTCAGCGACACGCGGCCGCTTCGCCTTTGCCTATAACAGCAACTTCGGTCCGTTGATCAATTTCCCACCGAATGAAAGTTTCAGCGGCCAGATCAACCGTTTAGGAAATATCGCGAGTCAAACGTACAGCTTTGCGCATAATGGCGTCCAAGGCCAGTCGAGCAATGATACTTTTGGATTCACCGACATCCATTCGTTTCGCACGAATCTCAACAATAATTTCGCGTTGACGTTCACGCGCTCTCAGAATAATTACGGTTTTGCTTCCAGCAACTCGACCGCGACCGTCAACGACCAGTTCCACTGGAGCAGCAAAGCCGCCGATTACGTGTTGACGTTCTTAAAAAACTACATGAAAACGCCGTTCACGCTAAACCGTGAGCCCGAGCTGCAGGTTACGCCCTACACGCTCTTCCAGCATTTCGTCTTCCCGGTAAAAACGATGCTGACGATCGGCAATTACAACGAGCCGCAAACCCCATTGTCGACATCACGCGCCGACCTCAGTTTGGCATTAGGTCCTGCGTTGTATCATTTTCTCGACAGCGATTTTAGCGCCAGCGTAAATGTGCATCAATTTGCTTACGGCACCGGCGACCTAAAGGCGAGTGTGCAGCAGATTGCGACGCTCTCGACGACGCTAGGCAATCATATCGTGAACTCGATTACATACAACGAAACCAACTACAATGGTCCGAGCTCGGTCCCGTTCTCGACCATCGACTTGCAGTCGCCATTCAATTATAAGAATGGCGCCGACGTCTTACGTTTCTTCAACGGCGACTATTATAATTTGATTCTTAACTTCGGCACGAGTTTCAACCGGCAGGCGCAACCGGTCGCATATCAGCTCGCCCTGCGCCCGTCTCACCGCTCGTACGTCGCCCTTGGTGGTGCCTTCACGCCCGGCCCCGGCAACGGTTTTTACACGACCAACGTGCAGTTCTCCACGCCCTTCGGGAATGGCTCGACCTTACAATTCATCGGCGACGTGGATTGGAAAAACAAAGGCCGCATCATTAACAAAAGCATTTACTATAGCCGCATCATCGGCGATTGTTACGAGATTCAGCTGCAGTACAATCAAGCGGCCCGCCAAGTGAACCTTACGTTGAGCTTGCTGGCATTTCCGTCTCATGCCGCCGGCTTCGGCATAAACACGACGGGCTCAATCATCCCGTCCAGTTTTAACGCGCATTAGAAAATCGAGGCGCTGGGTATACTGCGCGCATGCAACAGACAATTGAGTGTGCGTGCGATCTCTGCAATTGCGTGTTAACTGCGGAAATCGAAACCGAAGAATACTGCAGCAAGACGTGCGAAAACGAAGCCACGGATGGAATCGAAAGAGATGCTTGCGAATGCGGGCATCCGCCGTGTGATACGCAGTAACGAAGAGCTACGGGCCGGGTGTTGCTCCGTTGTTGATAACTTCGCCCGCAATAATTTGAGCGCTTTGCGGGCTGACTTGCGGCCATCCGGCATTCGCCGTCCACTGTGAATCGAAACTGGTCGTTACGTCAACCCCGGGCGTGCCCGACGTCGGAAATGTAAATGAGGTGTCTTTCGGCCCGCCGATTCCGGGTGCGTCAATCGGTTGCCCCGCGTTGTTCGTCGTAAACCAGTTAATATACCAAATGTTCGCCGGCGGACTGGGACTGGGTGACGGCGACCCGACATTGATGCCGTTGAAGAGCCGGCGATCAAACGTGATAGCGAATTGATTGGTGCCCAGCGGTGAAAAGATCAATTGCTGCGCCGTGTACTGAATCTGAGTCGGTACCGCGATGCTTCCGCCGCCGACGCCGGGCTGGCGAACGTATTGCCAGACTTGCGGTTGCGCTTGAACGCCGTTACCGCCCACGACGATCGCGAACGAATAATTAGCGTAATTGTTGAGATAGCCGTTGGTGTACGGCATGCCGCCCGAGCCCATCGTGTTAAACATCATCACGTATTGCACGTTGGTAAAATCCAGCGGCTGCGCGGCGCTGAATTTCACTTGCATGAAACCCGCGGCGAGTCCCGAAGGCGATGACACGCGGTTGGGAGTGACTTGCCGGCCGCAAGCAGCAAACGTGAACGCCGCGATAAACACGACGAACAACATCTTGCGCAGCATCGGCACCTCCATCATTCTTTCCGCTCTCGGGGCGGTCGCGCTCGCTTTTGCATTTCCGAAAGCAGGCCAAGCATGGCTTGCGCCGATTGCGGCGGCGGGCCTGTTCTGGGCGTGGCGGACCCTCTCCTGGAAACGCGCATTTCTGCTGGGGTGGCTCGCGGGAGCGATCTTTTTTTCAATAAATTTCTCGTGGTTCACGTACACGGTCGGCGCTTACGTCGGAAAAGTTGCGTTTGCAGTCGTGCTCATACCCGCACTCGTAGAGGGAATCGCTTTTGCCCTGACAGCCGTCACCGTTGCGATCGCGCTTGCCAACTCGGCGCGATGGGCTGTGCCGCTGGCCGCAGCCGCCGCTTTTACCATCTTTGAGTGGCTCCGATCGATCGGCATCTTCGCCGTTCCATTTGCGCAAATCGGCTACTCTCAAACGACAACGCCCCTTGCGTTTTTTGCTCCATACATCGGATCGTTTGGAGTGACGTTCGTCGTCATGCTCCTGGGCGCGTATCTCGCTGAAGCGATCGCGTCGCGAAATCCGCGTCCCTTGGCCTATGTGGTGTTCATCGTTGCGGTGGCCTGTGTGTTCTGCTGGTGGCTCTGGCCCGCGCGCCGTTTCGAGAGCGGATCGCCGGCTTTTCGGGTGGCGGCAGTGCAAGGCAATATTCCGCAAACCCTTAAATGGAATCCGCAAAATTTTTGGCTCTCGGTCAACACATACTTAAATCAAACGCGGCGGTTAGCGCCGTTGCGTCCCTTGCTGGTCGTATTGCCGGAGACGGTAATCCCGACCGATTTTAACGGCACCGATCCGCAGGGCGTGCATGCGTTTGTGCGCGCGGACTTCGCACAGCTTGCGCATCTCATGCACACGTGGCTCATCATCGGGAGTTTGGATAAGCACAATGGCCACGAGTATAATGCGTTGTTTACGCTGGGTCCCAATGGATCGATCGTCAACATCTACGACAAGCGGCAACTTGTGCCGTTCACCGAATCGTTTCCGGGTGAAAAGGTGCTTGGGTGGCTTCCCGGATCCGATCTGATCGGAAGATTTGCTGCGGGCACCATCGATACAGTATTACCCATCGGCGCCTTGCGCGTCGCGCCGCTTATTTGTTGGGAGTCCGCTTTTGCCGACCTCGTGCATGCCCAGATCGAGCGCGGCGCGCAAGTATTGGTCATAGCGACCGACGATGCGTGGTTTGGCGACAGCTCCGGAACATTTCAACATGCGCAGATTGCACAGATGCGCGCTATCGAAACCGGCGAGTACGTCTTGCAATCGGCATCGACCGGCATTAGCGGCGTGATTACGCCTACGGGACGCTGGCAAGATACGGCGCCGCTCGATCGCCAGGCACTCATCGTCAGCGGCGTTCGCGCGCCGGATTCGTCGCTCTCACTCTTTGCACGGATCGGTCCGACGCCGGTGATGCTGTCGCTGGCACTCCTTTATGTGCTGATCGTCGGCATCGGTGCGTTGCAGAAGCGGCGATGAAGTTTCGCGCAATCGCATCGATTTGCGGGGTCATCTTGCTCGTTTGGCTCATTACGGGATTGATTCTCGCGGGCCGTGAGCCGGCGCCACCGCCCCCCGCAAACCAATCCTTGACGTCGCGCTGCGGCGGCGTAACGGGCTTTCGCATGAGCACCAAGTCATGGAGCTTTCAATGTAAGAAAGCCGTCATTTCACCTGACGGCACGTTTGCTTCCATCGATGGTGTGCGCGATGGAATCTTATATAAGAACGGCAAAGCTTATTTGGGCGTAGACGCACAGCATGTTTCGGTTAATACGCAAACGTTCGATTTTACCGCGATCGGTGACGTGCGAATCACACAGCTCTCAGGAGGGACGCAGCGATCCTTTGATACCGATTTCATCCAATGGATCAACGCGACCAAGATGCTGACGCTCCCGCATCCCAGCATCATTCGCGGCGGCGGCCAAACCTTGCGCGTCGCATCCATAACGATGAACTTTAATACCGGTGAGATTCGCTTGGGAAAATTGAGCGGCGGCGTGGCGCCGTGAGACCGCTTACCGCTCGCCTTCGGCGATCCTTTTCTTGGCTTCCGCGATCAGCTTCTTGACTTTCTGACCGCCCTTATGACCGATCTCTTCATAAAAATCGGCGCCGTATTTTTCCTTTACGACCTTGCCGCCTTTTTGGCCAATCGATTCATAAAATTCAACGCCGTGGCGCTGACGAGTTGCTTGCCCGCCCTTGCGCCCAATCTCTTCATAAAAGCCGGAGCCATAGCGGTCGCGGACGGTGTTCCCGCCCTTCTTGCCCGCCTCGCGCACGGACATCTCGCCGCCCGGCTGCTTCTGATTGCTCTTGGGAGGTGATTTTGCCATTGGGCGCCCCGAAAGGACTCGGAGCTACGAGCTCTTGCGTTTTAGCTTCTGGCCGCCTTTTTGACCGATGACCTCATAAAATGAGGGGCCGTACTTTTCTTTGGTGGCCTCCCCACCTTTCCGGCCGATGGCCTCGTAAAACTCGGTGCCGTACTTGGCCTTCACGCGCTCGCCGCCACGCTTGCCTGCCTCACGTACAGTCATGCCCCCGCCCGGATTCTGGAGTTGCTCTTGAATTGCCATGCTCATATGCCCCTTAGGATGGGAAATGTCTGCGCACTAAATACCCACCCGACCGCTTGTTAAACGATAAAGCCGCAAAGAAAGAAGTCTTTTGATCTCGACACTGTTGATCAACGCCACAATTTTAGATGGTTCGGGCGTGCCGCCGATAACGACGGATGTCGGCATTGCGGACGACCGTATTGCTTTTGTCGGCAGCGCCGGCGATCGCGAGGCGCAAACGCGCATCGATTGCAGCGGCAAGATTTTAGCTCCCGGATTCATTGATGTGCACGCGCACAGTGACGAGCTATGGCTCGCATTGCCGCGCTGCGACGGAAAGATTGCACAAGGTGTGACCACGGAAATCGGTGGCAACTGCGGCAGTTCGGTTGCGCCGTTGTACGCGCCATCGGTACTGCAAAGTATGGAACGTAGTATCGAGCGCTTAGGTATTGATTCGCAATGGCGCACGTTCGATGAGTTCTTCACGCTGGTCGAACGATCGCGCACCGCGCTCAACGTTGCGACGCTTGTTGGTTTAGGCACGACGCGTGCCGCGGTTGCCGGCGATTCGGAACGCCCACTCGATCGCGACGAGCTGGCCAAGGAAGCTGCTTTGGTTTCGGAAGCATGCGAACACGGGGCGCTTGGAGTTTCGAGTGGTTTGATCTATCCGCCGTCGAGTTATGCCGACGCACAAGAACTGATCGCCATGGCGGTCGCCGCGCGTGAGGCGGGAGCACCGATCTATGCATCGCACATTCGCGATGAAGGCGATCGCCTTGTCGAAGCGATTGCCGAGGCGCTCGAGATCGGCGCGCGCGCTGAAGTGCGCGTGCAATGTTCGCATCACAAGGCATCCGGCAAACAAAACTGGGGCAAAGTGCACCACACGCTGGCGATGATCGACCGCGCGCGCTCGCGCGGCGTTGATGTAACCTGCGACGTCTATCCGTATACCGCCAGCTGGACGGAGCTCGCGACCATTCTGCCCGCAGATGTTCGCTTTGGCGGACTCGAAGCGACGCTCGGGCGTCTGCGCGATCCGCAAACCGCTACCGCAATTGCGTTGGCGTTGAGCTTGCGCCCGGAGTCGGACTGGCACGACATGCTCATTACCGAGGTGGGCTCCCAACGCAACGCCGATGTGGCGGGTTTGCGGATGGACGAAATCGCGGCCCGGCGCGGCGTTTCACCAACCCGCGCCGCCATCGAATTACTGCGAGACGAAGAGCTCGAGGTGGGTGCGATCTTCTTTAAGATGTCCGAAGACGATGTCGCTGCCGTTCTTTCGGCGGATTTTTGTTGTATCGGCAGCGATGCGTCGAGTCGCGCGCTCCTGGGGCCGACGGCGCGAGGCGTGCCGCATCCACGCACCTTCGGTACGTTTCCTCGGGTGTTTGCGCGCTTCGTTCAGCAGCGCGCCACGATTGGAAGAGCCGAAGCGGTGCGCAAGATGACCTCGCTGCCAGCTGAGATCTTCGGGTTACGCGATCGCGGAACGATCGCTGCAGGAAAATTCGCGGACGTAGTGGTCTTCGACGAAAACACCATCCGCGATACGGCGACCTACGAGCAGCCCTACTCGTTTCCGGCCGGCATCGAACACGTTTTCGTTAATGGAACGGCCGTGTTGCGCGACGGCAGATTTACCAACGCACTTCCCGGACGCGTCTTACGTAGTGGCGGCTAGGCGCTCGTAAATGGCGCGCGTGCGCTCCTTGAGCGACGCAAAGTTACCGTCGTTCTCGATCACATAGTCGGCCCGTTTTTTTGCCTCGTCCGGATCGATCTGCGCTTGCATACGGGCGCGCACTTGTTCTTCGGTGAGGCCGTCCCGCTGCACGATGCGGGCGATGCGCTGCGCTTCAGGGGCGATAACGAGAATCGATTTATCGGTAATCTCGTCGTAGTGGGTTTCGAATAAGAGGGGCACCACTTGCACGATGATTTGGCCGGGCTTCGCGTACGCTTCGCTCGCGGCGGCCAAGCGCCGCACATGCGGATGCACAATTGCATTGAGTCTTTCACGTGCGCTGGGATCGTGAAAGACGATTTCCGCCAGCGCCCCGCGATTCAATCCACCGTGGCGCATCACCGAGGGCCACGCGCGCGCGATTTCGCGCAAAGCGTCGCTGCCGGGCGCAACCGCTTCGCGCGCGAGTTTATCCGTGTCGATGATGTACGCGCCGAATGCTTCGAGGCAGCGCGCAACCTCGCTCTTACCGGCTCCGATCCCGCCCGTTAGGCCGGCTCGGACGGTTCGCTCTCCACCGGTTCTTCTTCCGGCGCTACGGAAGCTTCGGGGAGCTCCTCGACTTCGATTTTCTCGATCTCTTCCGGCGGTATATCTGCGACGTGCTGAATCGATGCGGTAATGCGGCGCGTCGCATGGTTGATCGAAAGCAGTGTGACTTCGATCTCTTGACCGGGGCTGAACTGCCCGCCGGGATCGAATTCGCCTTTTGGTACCATCGCTAGCACGCCCGGAACAATTTCAACCAACAGATAATTTGGCGTCACTTTGACGATCTGAGCACCCAGACGATTGGTCTCGTAGAGCTTGTTGGCGTACTCGTCCCACGGATCCGGCAGCGCATGTTTGAGCGAGAGACTTACTTTTTTGGCATCCGGATCGAATTTCATGATCTCGACGTTGACAACGTCGCCGACTTTCACGACCTCGGACGGATGTTTGATCCGTGCATAGCTCAGCTCGCTGTTGTGGATCAGGCCGTCGATGCCGCCCAGATCGACAAATGCGCCGAACTCCGCTAACCGGACAACCACGCCTTCACGAATCTGGCCGACCTCGAGCGTGCCCAACAGCTCTTGCTTGCGCGCATTGAGCTCTTCTTCGAGTACGAGCCGTTGCGACAGAACGACGCGGTGGCGCTTGTGGTCGAGATCGATCACCTTTAGGCGCAACCTCTTGCCGACCAGCTCTTCGAGATTACCGATTGGCTGGCGGCGAATTTGCGATGCCGGCACAAAACCGCGCATCCCAAGGTCAACCAAAACTCCGCCTTTGACGACTTGCGTGACCGTCGCTTCGATCACTTCGTCGCGATCGTGAGCTTCGATCACTTTCTCCCACGTCTTTAACGCGCGCGCACGGCGCTCCGACAGAAAGAGCGTGCCATCAATGTCGTCGATACGGTGGATCATCACCTCGAGGGTATCGCCGACTTTTAACTCTCTGGGATCGATCGCGAGCGAAAGCTCGCGGAATGGCAGCGTGCCTTCGGATTTTCCGCCAATATCTACCAGTAGTTCGTCTTGGTATTTGGCAACGATGAGGCCGGTGAGAACTTGGCCTTCATCCAAAACTTTGAGCGACTCTTCGTAAAGTTGCTGCTCGAGCGCTAATTGGTCTTCGGGTTCGTTTTGCGCAGTTGCGCCAGGCGTAGTAGTGATCTTAGAATTCCATCCTTTTTCTTTTTTATTTCTGACACCGACGGCACCACCAGGTGCCACGTTGCCGCAAAACAGTTCGCACGATTACGCGGCCGCATCGCTCGCAGCGCAGCCCCGCTCTCCCGTAGACTGACAGCGCATTTTGAAAGCCGCCTTTATGTCCTTGGGCGTCCACGTAATCGTCGACACTCGTGCCGCGCATTGCGATAGAACGTTGCAGAACTTCGATCAGGTCCCGATGTAGCCGGCGAATTGCCGGCCCCGTCAAAACTCTGGCCGGAGTGCCCGGACGGATCCGGGCTCTCCACAGTGCCTCACAAGCATAAATGTTGCCTACGCCCGCAATACGGCGCTGATCGAGCAAAAACGCCTTGATAGGCGTCGTCCGCCCCGAAAGCATACCGATAAAGCGCTCCGGAGTAAAGTCCCCTGAAAGCGGCTCGACTCCTAAGGCGGCATCCCACTGGTCGTCCTCCGGAACCACACGCATCCGCCCGAACTGTCGGGAATCGGCAAACGCCAGCCGTCGTCCGCTGCGCAATCGCAGCACCACATGGGTGTGACGGGGCGCCGCTTCCTTACCTTTCAGAACAATAAGCCGTCCGGTCATGCGCAGGCTGACGACGATTGTTGCGCCGCAGTCCAAATCGATCAAGATGAACTTGCCGCGCCGGCGCACCGAGCGGATTTGCCGCCCACGCAACGCGCGCGTGAAATCCACGCCGTGGGGAGCGACGGCTATTTTTGAAAGCGTCACACGAACGCCGGCAATCACGTCGCCCGGAATTGTCCGCGCCAAATCGCGCACGATCGTTTCGACTTCGGGCAGCTCAGGCATGGTGAATCAGGGAACCTTAGGGCGGCAATCCGTAAAGGCGCGCGCCCGGAGCTAAACCGTCCTGGCGCGCTTCACGCGCCGGTAGCTCGAGAACGTAGCGCCCAATGCCATCGCGCCGCGGTATGCGGCTGTCGGGCGTATCCAGCGCGACGACCGGCACATCGGCGGCCACGTTCCTTACTATGCCGTCGTTTCCGATGAACACCATGTCGAGGGGCACCAGAGTATCCTTCATCCAGAATTCGACCGGTGCATCGTTATCAAAAACAAACAGCATCCCGGTATGCGCGCGGAGCACGCGCACTCCCATTAATCCGCGCTCACGCTCGCCTTCAGTGCGCGCAACTTGAACGCGCAGACGCACATGCGGCGCCTGAAGCGTGATCGCGGTGAGCGCTTGCGGCGTCGGGACCGGCTGCGGAGTGGCGGCGATTAGCGTCAGCAACATAAAAGCGCTAAGCATGCACCAACTCCTCCACGTCGTACCAATTACTTCCCGCTTTAATCGTGACGTCAAGCGGAACGCTAAGTTCGATCACGTTCTGCATTTCATCGCGCACCAATTCGGAGGTTGCATCGAATTCGGATCGCGGAACCTCAAAGATCAACTCGTCGTGAATTTGCAACAACATTTTGGCATTGAGGCGATCGCGGGCGAGTTTGGCGTCGATGTGCACCATCGCGAGCTTCATTACGTCTGCCGCACTGCCTTGCAGCGGCGCATTGGTCGCTTCGCGTTCGGCAGCAGAGCGCAGCATATAATTACTCGAACGCAGCGCGGGCATATAACGGCGCCGGCCAAGAATCGTGCTCACGTAACCCAACTCGCGGCCTTGCGCGATGATGCTTTCGATATAGGCGCGTACGCTTGGAAACCGCGCAAAATATGCAGCCGTGATCTCGCGCGCCTCAGCGCGCCCAATCTCAAGGCGCTGGGCTAAGCCGAAATCCGACATGCCGTACAGCAAACCAAAGTTCACCGATTTTGCCATGCGCCGTTGATTGTGATCCACGCTTTGCTCCGGCGCAATCCCAAAAATCTGCCGCGCGGTAAAATCGTGAATGTCGTGACCTTCGTGAAACGCGCGGCGCATGGCTTCGTCTCCCGATAGGTGCGCCATCAGGCGCAACTCGATTTGATTGTAATCCGCAGCCAATAGTATCGCATCGTCACCCGGCGCTACAAACGCGCGCCGGATGCGCCGTCCGAGATCACCGCGCACCGGAATGTTCTGCAGATTCGGATTGGTCGAGCTCAGGCGGCCCGTCGCGGTGCTGGTCTGATTGAAGATGGTCCGCAAACGTCCGTCGCGCGGATCGGTCAGCGCCGGAATGACGTCAACATACGTATTCTTAAGCTTCGTTACTTCGCGATATTCGAGAACGCGAGCGCAAATAGGATAATCGCGCGCGAGATTCTGCAAGATCTCCACGCCGGTAGCCCACCCGGTCTTGGTTTTTTTCCCTTGCGGCAAACAGAGTTTTTCAAAAAGAATATTTCCGAGTTGCTGTGGCGAGCCGATATTGAACTCATCGCCCGCGAGCGCATAGATTTCCGCTTGTAAGCGCCCCGTCGCGGCATCGATCTCGCGCGCAAGCCGCCGCAGCTCGGCGGGGCCGATCGCCACGCCGGTATA
>DASYYA010000037.1:0-14716 GCA_035934355.1 Candidatus Rubrimentiphilum sp.
CGTGGGTTAACGTGCCACCGGTGCACGTGAATGTTCCGGAAGTAAACGTCCGTGTGCCCGAAATGAACGTCCGCGTGCCAGAGGTGAACGTTCATGTTCCCGCCGTTCATGTGAACGTGCCGGCGTACCATTACCATTACCAATACCTGGGATACGGAAAACACGTGGCGTCGGTCAGCGCCGGAATGAATTGCACCGGTTGCGATTTTCGCGGAGCGCAGCTGGCTGGGCGCAATCTCTCCAACGTGAACTTGACCGGTGCCGACTTCCGCAACGCTGATTTGCACGGCGCGAATCTCTCGCTTGCCAACCTGCAAGGGGCGGATTTTAGCGGAGCCAATCTGCGCGACGTTAATTTTATGCAAGCAAATCTGCAAGGCTGCGATATGCGCCGTGCGGATCTGACGGGCGCGAACTTTACTAGCGCATCGCTTGAGGGGTGCAACATCACGATCTCGAGCTTAGCCCCGGCGCAAGCCCGCGCAATCCTGAATAGCTGTCAAGGCTGCGATTTCCGGGCGGCCAATCTGCGCGGCCAAGACCTGCACGGCGTTTCGCTGAGCGGCGATGACTTGTCGTACGCGGATCTGCGCGATGCGGATATGCGCAATGCAAACTTTAGCGGCGTCGATTTTAAACACGCGCGATTCGATGGCGCCAAACTCGACGGAGCTCAATTTTCCGGGTGTGACCTTACCGGAGTCAATCTGCGCAACGTGGATCTAACCCATACGCAGTTCTCCGGCAGCAAACTCGACATCATGCGGTAGCGGCGCACAACGTCCCTGGGGTTTAAGAAGCCTAGCGCAGCTAGGCTTGGTTTCCTGCGGCCTTTTTGGAGGAAGATATGGGATTTCGTCTGCGATACTTGGCCTGGGTACTCGTGCTCGCCGCGGCAGCTTTGCCGGCGCATGCACAGTCAGGGGTTCCGTCTGCCTGCGTCGGGTGTGATTTTCGCGGGAGCGATCTGCACGGACGCGATCTGCGCGACGTTTCGTGGGTCGGCGCCGATCTGCATGGCGCAAATCTGCGCAACACGCAGCTCTGCGATCGGCAAGACGATCGACGTGACTGTCAACCACTCACCGCCTCGATGTTGCGCGACCTCGCGCACGCCAATCTCGCCGGAGCGGAGGGGATATAACCATGAAGACGCTGGTATTAACGGCACTGCTCGCGGCGTTCCCGATTAGCGCGTGGGCGTTGCAGCCGACGGATACGGTTACCGTGCCAATCGTTACGCAAGCGCCCGCGATGGATGGAACGCTGAGCGATCCGCTCTGGCAAAAGGCGGCCACCGCGAACCTTGGCTACGACGTAAACCTCCATCAACCGGCAAAGGATCCGGCGACCGCGTACATCATGACCGACGGCAAGTTTATGTATGTCGGCTTCGAGGTGAAAACGTCGGCACCGATCACGGCGCAGGAGCGCACCAATGACGTCGGCTTGGATACCGACGATGAAGTCCAGGTGGATCTGTGGCCCGGCGGCGATCAAGGCTTTCAGTACAAGTTCATTTCGACGCCGCTCGGGACGCATTACCAATTTTCGACCGAGAACAACTCGTATGAACCAACATGGACATCGGTCGCGAAGCTGAGCGGAAACGGCTTTACCGTAAATATGAAGATTCCGCTCAACGTGATGCGTGGCCACGCAAAAAACTGGCGCGCGCAATTCATTCGTTTTTGCCCGGCCACGCGCGAGATTTTAGTGTGGCGCGGCGCGGCGAGTCAAAGCGATTTTAACGACGTGACCTATTCCGGCCATTTAACCGGTATCCCAACGGTGGCGGGGAGCCGGCCGAAGCCGCGGATCGCGCTGTATGGATTGGGCACATATGCCTCACGATCGATCGGCGGCAGCACATCTCGGATGGGTGCCGATCTGTCGATCCCGCTAGACGCGAGCACGACGTTTGTGGCCACATTGCATCCGGATTATTCCAACGTCGAGAAGGATCAGCAAAGCATTTCGCCCACGGCATTTCGCCGGTTCTTCAGCGAGGTTCGCCCATTTTTCACACAAGGCGCCAACTTTTATAATCCAACATCGTGTACGGGCTGTCCGGGAATCGAAGAGCTCTACACGCCTGCGATTCCCACACCGCGCGACGGATATGCGATCGAAGGAAAAGAAGGTCTGTTTAATTTCGCCGCGTTCGATGCGGTCGGTGTTCAGCGGAACGACACCGCGCAATCGCTCTACGTGCGAACGCCCAACCGGCACTGGCAGCTGGGAACGCAGCGCGTCAGCGTCAGTATGCCGGGCCTAAGCGACGTCAACGTCATCAATAACCTCACCTACAACAACCATAGCGACTTCTTCGCCTACTACAATTGGGGCAGCGATCGCGGTACCAACGTGCGCGATCCGAGCGACAATAAGCGCTCCGATTTCGGCCTCGGCTACGAACCGCCGAATCTGTTCGTCGGATTCAGCCTTCGCAAGATCGGAACGTACTACAATCCGGTTGACGGGATCGTTAGCCATCCGGGCATCGCCGGCTACAACTTCAATTTCTGGCACCAATGGAACTACACCGGGAAGAGCCGGTTTAAGTGGATCCAAGTCTACGGCAGCATCGATCGGTATCACAGCACGACGGGCGCGGGATTGAACCAAACCGATAACAATCTGGGCTTCGATCTATTGACGCACAACTATATTGAAGTTTGGGCCAATACCGGTTCGTCGTACCTCTTACTCGGTAACGGTGTGATGGCGCCGATCACGGTGAATTCTCGCGGCATCGGCTGGAGAAGTACCACCGCTTATCCGACGTTTCTGGAATATGATACCGGCCGCTTTGGGCCGGGACGCCTGGTCTCGTGGGGGCGCAGCAGCGTTATTCGTCTGGGCAATCGCGCGTCGATTTCGCTGGTCGCCAACGACACGCAGCAATACGTTGACAACGGTCCGGTCTACACGCAGTGGCTCGAACGTTTCAGTTATAACTACCAAAGCGGCCCGAACGAGTCATTGGCGATCGGCGTTCGCCGCATCATCGGCACGCCGCCGATGCTGAGTTCGTCCCAATCGTTTTCAAGCGCATGGAATCTTTCGTTTGCATACCACAAACTATTTGCGCATAACGAACTGTACCTGGTGTACGGCGATGCGAGCGCGTTCTCAACATCGCCGCAGTTTATCGTGAAAATGGTGCACTACTTCGGCGCGGATAAGGGGACGTAGGGTGTAACGTCGTAGAGAACGGCATGTGGACGACTCTGGCACTGGTTGCGGCGCTCGCAACGCCGGTGCCAACTCCTACGCCGCTCAAGACAATCTATCACTTGCATGTCTCGCCGCTCTGCACGGGCTTGCGGCAGAGCATTGGTCCGGCGATCGGTAAGATATTGCAAAACGACGAAGCCATCGCGCGCAGCCGTCCGCTGCTGCGTAGCTATGTCAAGGCGGTGGCAAGTAACGGCACGTCGCGCGATCTCGACATCTCACGCATGGAACGCTTGATTACCCCGATGGTCAAGAATTCTAAAGATATCGAGCGGCTTTTAAATGATCCGTACGTCTTTCCAAAGCGGCCGATCTCGGATTCAGATAAACAATTGCTCGAGATCCGCGCATATCTGCAGGAGAGCTTGGCAGAACAAAAAGATGCGCTCAACGTGTTGACTGGATTTATCGACACCGAACAGTTGGGTGAGCTGCAAGCTGCCGGCACCGATCTTTGGAAACAGATTGCCACGAGCGGAGAGACGTCGACTGCGAACAAAAATTCACGCGGGCAGAGCGCGCAGGCTGCCGGTCTGGCACCGACGCCCCCGCCTTCCGGCGTCTTAAATGCGGGCGTGCAGAGCGGTCCGGATCGTCAAGTCGATCCGCGGTTTCAAGAAACCGGAAACATTCTCGGACACAATCCGCTGGACGCTTTCGATCAAGCGATGGGCATGTATCAGGGACAGTTGCAGTACAGCGAAGGCCAAGCGGCCGATCTCGTAATGAAAGCCGTTCCCCAATGCGGAGGCAAGACTCCGTAAACTACGCTTTGCCGTAGCCGCCGCCACCGGGTGTTTGCACGGTTACCGTGTCACCCGGCTGCAGATCCACGGTTGTTTTTGCGGGCAGAATCTCGGCGGTTTCGCCCGCGCGTTCGAGCGTGTGGCGCCCCGGCTTTGCGTCCGAACCGCCGCGCGCCCCGCGTGGGGCAACGGCGTGCCGTTCCGCGAGCAAGGATACGCGCGCGTTGCCTGACGTGAGCTGCAGCGCACGAATCACACCGTTGCCGCCGCGAAACTTTCCCGAACCGCCAGTCTGTTCGGCGATTTCATACCGCGTGATGCGCATCGGATAATCGCGCTCGATCGCTTCGATCGGCGTGTTGAGTGTGTTGGTCATGTGACATTGAATGGCGTCGAGGCCATCCAGGGTTGGCCGAGCGCCCATTCCGCATCCGTTGGTTTCATAGAACGCCCACGTCGAACCGTTGTTGCGCGTCCCGCCGATCATCACGTTGCTCATCGTGCCGCCGCTTTGCGCCGGAACGCGACTGGGAGCCGCTTGCGCCAGCGCTGCCAGCACAACGTCGGCATTGCGCGTGCTGGTCTCGACATTGCCGCCGCCGACGGGCGCCGGCCGAATCGGGTTCAGCAGCGTTCCGCCCGGCACGTCCACGGTTACCGGCCGAAAACAGCCGTCGTTCATCGGAATTGTGGGATCGGTCACCGCACGCAGCGCGTAGTGCACGCCCGAAAGCGTGACGCCGTACACGGCGTTCATCGGGAACGCCAGCTGCGCCGAGGTGCCGGCATAATCAAAATGCGCGGTTCCATCCTGCAGTATCAAACGCAGCGCGATCTGAATCGATGGGCGCCCATCGCGATCTTCGAGCACATCGGTGCTTGAGAACGTACCGTTCCCCAGCGTCCGAAGCGCCGCGCGCATGCGGATCTCGCTGTGGTTCATGATCGTTTCAAACGCCGTTGCGATCGTTTGCATGCCGTACCGTTCACAGAGATCGATGACGCGACGTTCGCCGGTGTAGTTTCCCGCGGCTTGCGCGCGCAAATCGCCGCTACGCGCGTCGGGAGCGCGCGAGTTGGCGCGGAAAAGCACCAGGGTTTCATTCACGACGCGATCGCCCGAGATGAGGCGTATCGGTGGCACCACCAAACCTTCGGCGAAAAGATCCGGTGCATCGGCGGAGATCGAACCCGGGACCATCCCGCCGACATCGGTGTGGTGCGCTTTATTGGCCGCGTACGCCACAAGTGCGTCCTCGAAGAAGATGGGCCGGATCACGGTAACGTCGTTGAGATGTGTGCCGGAGATATACGGATCGTTGACGACCCACATTTCGCCCGGACGCATCGCGCCATAATCGCGTTCGATAACGGCGAGCGTGGTGCGCAAACCCCAGGGAAGCGATCCCAAGTGCACCGGAATATGTTCGGCTTGGGCGATCAGATGCGCGTCTTTATCGAAGAGTGCGCACGAATGGTCGAGGCGTTCTTTGATGTTCGCCGAGTACGCGCTATTGCGTACGGCAATGCCCATCTCTTCGCTCGCGTAGATCAGGGAACTCTTGATGATCTCGACGGCGATCGGATCGACAGTCATGCGTCCACCGGCGCTGCTGAAAAGCCGACGTAGGCTGCGAGTGCCTCTAGTTCGCCACCGATGCGTGAGCCGCTCAGCCAAATCCATGTTGCGTCTTCCAGATGTTGCGCGCGTTCGGTTGCGGCTCGCCGCGCAACCAGCGCAAAATGGTGTTTGAGGGCGCGGCGCCTGACCGCGCTACAGTCGTGCGCCGCACCGAGCGCGTCCACGAGTTCCGTAAGAAACGCTTGGACGTGGACCAATCCTAAACGTTTGGCGTCGAACCGCTGCAGCCCATAACGGAGCTGTTTGCAGTGCAGCCGAAACACGTGCAACGACTCGTCATTCGATCCGCGCAGCGCCGGCGCGCAGTGCAGCATCTCGGCGGTGCGCACGCGGAGAATCTCCGCGATGACCGCATCGGCGTCTTTGCACGACGATAGGTCGATTGCACGCGGCTGCATTTTCGCTGGAGCGTTCTCGGCGGGTTTGCTAAAAAATTTTTGAACCGCGCGTTTGCGCCGCTTTTTGAGCTTGCGCCGCAGGAGCGTAATCTCGTCGCACTCCGCGCCGTTAGCTTTCGATTCATACGCCGCAAGGCGCTTGCAAGCAACATCCGCGTTACGTACTTTTCCGGCCGCTCGGTGCAGCGCGGGCGCATCGGTGGCTAGGGTGTCGTCTTGGGCGACGAGTGAGTCGAGATCGGCGCAGGCCGCTTCGAACCGTGCTAGCTCCTTGCGCGCGGCATGCACGCGTTTGGTCGCATCGGGCCGTTCTTTGAGATCGTCGAGCGCGTGTCGCGTTCGCGCCGCTTGCGCATCAACCAGATTTTGCGCCCATTGACGCACCGAAGCGCCGTTGTGTGCGGTCACGTTTTTTCTACGACCAACGTCCGGTTTCGTTCCGTCGCGTGCCATTCGGGTGCGACAAACGTGCACGAATCGTACTGCTCGATGATTGCCGGACCGGAGACGGTTGCGTTTTCGCGCAAGGCTTCGCGCGGATAGACCGGCGTTGCCTTAAATGCGGCATCGAGCCAAACCATTCGCTCGTGTGGGCGGTTATGGTTTTGCCTACGTGGTGTAGTGTGCGCCGCGATCGCCGGCAACACGCCGATCGCGTCGAGCCGCGCGTTGACCACTTCGACGGGTTCGTTCTCGACCGCATAACCGTAACGCCGCTGATGTAAAGCGTGGAACTGCTGCGCAACATCGCCGTTTCCAGCAGCGATCTCGAGCTCGAAGCTTTGTCCGCGGTAGCGCGCATCGAAATACCGTTGCATCTGCATTGCGGCCGGAGCGACGCCTTGCGCTGCGAGCGAATCGCGCGCCGTGGTCTCAAGCGTTTGGAAGATGTGCTCGGTGCTTCCGTTCCCCAGCGCCGTGGTTTCGAGGAGAACGGGAAGCAGAAAGCTCGCTTGCAGCGGTGCCGCCAGCAGGCCGTGTGCGGAAAAGACCCCAGGTTGGAGCGGCACGATGATGCGCGTCACGCCGAGTTCGGTGGCCAATGCACAGGCGTGCAGCGGCCCGTTGCCGCCGAACGCGACGATCGCAAAATCGCGCGGATCGACGCCGCGCTCAACCGTGACGATGCGCAGCACTTTGGCCATTTGCGCGTCGACGATGGCGATAATTCCGGCCGCCGTTGCTTCAATTGAAAGATTTATGCGTTGCGCCAGCGTTGCAATCGCGTCGCGCGATCGCGTTGCATCGATTGGAAAGCTGCCTCCGAGCAAAGCTGTTGGATTCAATCGCCCGAGGACCACGTTGGCGTCGGTCACGGTGGCGTTGTCCGCGCGTCCGTAACATGCCGGGCCGGGATCGGCGCCCGCAGAGAGCGGGCCGACCTGCAACGCCGCGGCCTCATCGACCCACGCAATGGTTCCGCCGCCGGCGCTAATTTCGGCCAAGTCCACAAACGGAAAGCGCACCGGATACCCGCTGCCTTTAATCGATCGTCCGCTATGCGTGCGGCCCGCCGCTTCAAACTCCGTAGCAACTTGCATGCGGCCGTCGAGTATCGTTCCGGCTTTGGCGCTGGTGCCACCCATATCGAATGAGAGCACGCGATCGATCCGGGCGCCGCGCGCTAATTCTGCGGCCGCAACCACGCCGCTGGCGGGTCCGCTTTCGATGATAGCCGCGGGCAGGCGGGAGATGCGATCGGCTGTCGCCATGCCGCCGTTACTCTGCATGACGTAGAGCGGTGCAGTAATACCGCGCTCGCGCAGCGCCGTTCCAAGCCTATCGATATACCCTTGTACGATTGGCATCAGTGCCGCGTTGACGACGGCGGTTGAGAAGCGTTCGTATTCGCGATACTCCGGATCGACGTCGGACGAAAGCGTTACCGGAAGATCCGGAAACGCGCTCCTAATCGCCGCACCCATTCGTTTTTCGTGTTCCGGATTGGCGTACGAGTGTAAGAAGCCGATCGCAACCGACGCGATTGCTTCCCTTCGCAGCAGCCCAACGACGCGCTTTATCTCCGCATCTTCGAGTGGAGTGAGGACGCGCCCGGTAAAATCAATCCGCTCGCGTACCGTAAAACGATCCTCACACGCAACCAGCGGGCGCGGACGCGTAACGAACAGATTGTACACTTCGCTGCGGTTCTGGCGCCCGATCTCGATAACATCGCGAAACCCTTGCGTCGTGATAAAGGCAACGCGTGGTAATTCTAAATGTATTTGTCCTAAGAGCGCATTGGTCGCGATCGTCGTTGAGTGCGCGATGTATTCAAACGCCGCGCGCGGATAACGCGAGAGCAGCTCCTCGATCGCCGCGATAACGCCTTGTTCGGGCGCTTGCGGCGTCGAGGCAACCTTTAGCGAAACATATTCTCCGCTCGACGTATCGACGGCGACCAGATCGGTAAACGTTCCGCCGACGTCGACACCGGCGCGCAAAAGAGATTGTTGCACGTGCAATCCACGTTCGCGTCGGCTATCCGAAGGCCATTGACAATCGAACATATGTTCGATTAGGATCAAAGCCCAATGGCTCCTGCCGCTGACGCCGCCCAGACCTTTGCGAGCCTGAAAGCCGGGCTCGACGTTCGCGCGGCGGGGCCAATTGTGGCCGCGACCACCGGGGCTTTTTCGAGCGGCTTTCCGGACCTCGATCGCGTGCTGGCCGGCGGATTTATCCGCGGAAGCATCGCTACGCTCGAAGGTCCGCCCAGCTCCGGCCGCACCGCCATTTTGGCACGCGCGTTGGCGGGCGCCACCCGAGGCGGATTTGCCGCAGTGGTTGATGATGGCACACTCTACCCGCCGGGTTTGCACGATGCCGGCGTGGCTCTTGGGCGACTATTGCTTGTCGAAGCGCCGACGCCGCTGGCGATGGCGCGCTGCACCGACATTTTATTGCGTTCGCGTGCATTCAGTGTGGTGACGTTGCCGGCGGTCAGTCTACGCGGAACATTTTGGTCGCGATTGGCGGCGCTTGCGCAAAAATCCGATGCGCTCGTGCTGGCTCTCGGTTCTCACGCCACCACCGAACTTGCGTATTTTGCATCCACGCGCGTGCGCTGCGGCATCGAACGCGTTCTGTGGTCGGATGGCGACGGAATTCTGCGCGAATTGGCCGGCTATGAGATCGCGACGCATGTTTTGAAACATCGCCGCGGCGCACCCGGTGGCATTGCGCATTTGCGAGTTGCGTGATGCTGCTCTGCGTGCATATTCCGGCTTTTCATTTGGAGCTGGCGCGGCAAACCGCGGGGTGCGATGCATCGCCCTGTCTGCTCGCCGATAAAGCCGATCGCGGACGCGTGCTCGAGCTCGATGAACGTGCCTACGAGCTCGGTGCGCGTGCCGGACAGACGGTGTTGCAAGCCTGCGTGGCTGCCGGCGGTGCGCCGGTCCTGGTTCACGATTCCGATCATAGCCGCGCGATCTGGGATGACATGCTCGATGCACTCGATGCCGTCTCGCCGCTGGTTGACGACGCCGCTCCGGGCACGGCGTTTTTGGAGATGCGCGGCTGCGACGGCGCGCCGGCCGATTGGATTGCGCGCGCGCATACGGCACTGGCCGCATTCGATCTGCCGGTCCGCGTGGCCGCCGGTCCCAATAAATTCACCGCGCGTGCCGCCACCTATGTGCGTGACCGATGCATTTGCGATGCAGAAGAAGCGCCGCAGCTTTTGGCGCCGCTCAAACTCGAAGTGCTCGCACTCGACACGGCGACGATCGAACGATTGCGTTTGCTCGGCATTCAAACGCTGGGAGAACTCGCGCGTTTACCGCACGGGCCGTTCGTTCGCCGTTTCGGCAAAGAGGCCGCGCGCTGGCATCAGTATGCGCGGGGAATCGATCCCGCGCCGTTTCGTCCGCGTCCGTATACCTTGCAGATTGCCGCAGCTGCTTATGGCGAAGGCAGCGCCGCGCAAGAAGAGCAGGTATACTTTGCGCTGCGCGTATTGGCCGATCGGATCTGCGCCGATTTAGGACGTGCGGGCAAAGCGGTTGCACTCTTGCGCACGACGTTCGAATGTGAAAACGGCGATATCCGCGCAGTGGAAGCCGGCTTTGCGCAGGCAACCGGCGATCCGCGCACGATCGTGGATATTTTGCGCGCCAAACTCGAAGGCTTGACGTTTGAATCGCCGATCACCGGATTGCGCTTAGAAGCGATTCGCCTGGAAGAATGCGGCTCGGCCGCAATGCTCTTTGCGCACAGTCAACCCGATCCGCATGCATTAGGCATCGCACTCGAACGATTGCGTGCAATAAACGGCGTGCAACCCCACAGCGTACAACTTCGCCCGGCACATCGTTTGGAAGATCGTTTCGTTTATGGTCATCCCGAGGTAACGAGGGACCCCGAGGAGTGTACGACGAGGGGCAGCATCGCGCCACAACTGCGTCTCCTCCCGATGCGCGAAGTAGCGGTGAATATTCGCGGAAACGCTCCCGCCAAAGTCGATACAAAAACAGTGGTCACGTGCGCTGGACCGTGGCGCTTGGATGAATGCTGGTTCGAAGAAAATAACGCGGTGGCGCGCGATGAATACGACGTGCTGCTCGATGACGGCATGCTCTGCCGGATCTACCGGCAAGGCGAGCGCTGGTATGTGCGCGGCACGTATGACTAATGGCCGGCTATGCCGAGCTGCACGCTCATTCCAATTTTACATTCTTAGAAGGCGGGTCGCATCCTGAAGAGTTAGTGGAATTCGCCGCCGCGTTGGGGCTGACGGCGATTGCGCTGACCGATCGCGACGGCTTGTATGGTGCGGTGCGTTTTTCGCGCGCAGCTGCGGAGCGCAAAATTCCCGGGATTATCGGCAGCGAGCTTACCTTTGAAGACGGTGACCGCATTGTGGCGTTGGCAGAAGATGATGTGGGCTACGCCAACCTCTGCGAGCTGATTTCGTGCGCGCAACTGCGCGGTAGCAAAGGCGAGCCGCGGCTCCGGCTGGGCGATTTCGACGGCCGCACCCAAGGGTTAATCGTATTGGCCGGTGCGGCGGCGCTAACCAAGGCGCGCAACTTGCGCGAGTATTTTACCGATCGGCTCTATATCGAATTGCAACACCACCTGCATGCGGCCGATGCGCGGCTGTGCCGCCGCTTGCTGGAGCTGGCCACCGAATTGCAACTCCCCTACGTTGCCACCAACGGCGTGTATTATGCCGCCAAACGCCATGCGCGGCTGGCCGATACGCTCTTTTGTGTCAAACACAAGACGACGCTGGCGAAAGCGCGCGAAGATGCGCTGCTGCGGCCCAACGCCGAGTATCATTTAAAGAGCGCGCGCATGATGGCGCAGATCTTCGCCGGCTATCCGCAAGCCATTACCAATACATTGCGGATTGCCGAGCGCTGCAGTTTTCGGCTGGAGCGCTTGACCGGGCAGTTTCCGCTCTTTCCGGTTCCCGAAGGCTACACGCGCCAAAGCTATTTGCGCGAACTGGTCTATCGCGGTGCTGCCGAGCGCTATGGTGCTCCCATCGCCTCAAATGTAGAGCGCCAACTCGAATACGAGCTCGGCATGATCGCCAAAGCCGATCTCGCCGGCTATTTCTTGATCGTGTGGGATATCGTTCGCGCGGCCGAAGAACTCAAGGTGCTCTGCCAAGGCCGCGGCTCGGCGGCCAACTCCGCGGTATGTTACGCGCTCGGCATCACCGCGGTCGATCCCATCGGAATGGATCTGCTCTTCGAGCGGTTCATGTCGGAAGGGCGCCACGAGATCCCCGACATCGACGTGGACTTTGCGCATCAAGATCGCGAAAAAATCATTCAATACGTGTACGATCGTTACGGCCGCACGCATGCCGCGATGGCCGCAGAAGTGGTAACGTATCACGCGCGCTCGGCGCTCCGCGATGTGGGCAAAGCGCTGGGGCTGACGCTCTCGCAAGTGGATGCGGTCGCGCGCGAATTTGACGCCCGCGAATCACTTGCCGCCGCAACCGATGGTGTGCTTGGCGAACGGTTATTTACGTTCTGCCGGCGGCTCGATGGCTTTCCGCGACACATGGGGATTCATTCGGGTGGCATGGTGATTACGCGCGATCCGCTGGTGCGCGTGGCGCCGGTGGAATGGGCGACGATGCGCGATCGCACGATCGTGCAATGGGACAAAGACGACCTCCAAGATCTCGGCTTAATTAAAATTGACTTGCTCGGCCTGGGCATGCTTTCGTTGCTGCGCGAAGCCTTTGCGTTGCATCAGCGGGTCGCTCCGCATGCCCCGCGCTTGAAGCTGCACACCATCCCGCAAAACGACGCGCCGACCTATGCGATGATGCAGCGTGCCGATACCATTGGCGTCTTTCAAATCGAATCGCGGGCGCAACAATCGATGCTCCCGCGCCTAAAACCCGCGTGTTTTTACGACATTGTAATGCAGGTGGCGATCATTCGCCCGGGTCCGATTCAAGGCCAGATGATCCATCCGTTTCTACGCCGGCGGTCCGGTCAAGAACCCGTAACCTATCCGCATCCCAAGCTCAAACCGGTGCTCGAACGCACGCTGGGCGTGCCGCTGTTTCAGGAACAAGGAATGCGCATGGCGATCGAAGCCGCCGGTTTTTCGCCGGCCGAAGCCGATCGGTTGCGCCGCGCGATGGGACATAAACGTTCGCACGAACGCATGCTCGAGCTTTATCCCAAACTCGTCGAGGGCATGGTCGAAAATGGCATCGACCGCGCTGCGGCAGAGCAGCTGTTTCACATGCTCGAGGGCTTTGCCGATTACGGCTTTCCCGAATCGCATGCCGCGAGCTTTGCGCTGCTCGCGTATGAATCGGCATACCTCAAATGCCATTATCCGGCGATCTTTGCCGCCGCGATTCTGAACGTGCAACCGATGGGATTTTATTCGACCGAAGTGCTGGTGAATGATGCGCGCCGCCACGGTGTGGTGGTGAAGCCGGTGACGGTGAACGCGAGCGAGTATTGGAGTTTTGTCGAGCCTTCGACAGGCTCAGGCCAGGCTGGCGCGCTGCGTTTAGGGTTTCATGTCATTCGCGGCTTGGGCGAAGCGCAACGGGAACGCTTGGAGCGCGCGATCGCGCAGGGGGCCTTCAACGATCTCCACGATTTCGCGCAACGCACGCAGCTGGAAAAAGAAGCTATCGAAAATCTCGCCGTTGCCGGCGCGTTTGCGCCCTGGTTCGCGTCGCGGCGCGAAGCGATGTGGGCGTTACGCGGCTTGGATGAACGCGAAACGCGCGGCGAGCTCGGCCGGCTGATGGAGATCGACGAACCAGTTGCGTACTTTGCGCCGATTACCGCGCGCCAGGAAACATCTTTCGATCTGTGGTCGACAGGCATCTCGCCGAAGGTTCAACCGATCGCGCACGTACGCCAGGAGCTGGCACGTCACGGCGTGATTCCGGCGGGACGGTTGGCGGAGATGCCGCGCAATTTAATCTGCAAGGTTGGCGGGTTGGTGATCACGCGCCAGCGTCCTGGAACCGCCAAAGGGTTTGTCTTCTTGACGCTCGAGGATGAAACGGGATTGGTCAACGTGATCGTCCGCCCGGATGTCTACGAACGCTACCGTCGCACCATCCGTCAATCGATGGCGGTGATCATCGAAGGTCAACTGCAAAAAGAGAGCGGCTGCATTGACGTGCTGGCACGCAAGATTTGGAATTTTGACGCAAGCGATGTGATCGGCTCTTTACGTTCCCGCGATTTTCAGTAACCCTCTGGTCCGAGGGGGAGAGTTGACTTTAAAGTCAACTCATGATATTCTGCGGCCAACTCGATCACAGGTGAACGTAGAGAACAACAACCCTCTGATTCTTGCAGTTAAGGCCGGAAACTATCGTTTTCCGGCATTTCATGCCGAAGGAACACGTGCCTGGATTATCAGTGCGCCCTACATAAAGAAAGGCCAAAAGAGAGGCAGACGGGGCGATGCGGCAATCGTCAGGGCTATTAAGGAACGTGAAGATTATGAGACGAGAACGAAGCAAAACCGTTATTATCAACGAGACGTCGCGAAGGACACATAAGCGAATCGGCTCGACACTCGTCGAGCGGATGCGGCGCGATCTAAGCCGACGTCATTCGATCGATGTAAAGACGGCCGCGTTCAAACTCGAGGATCAGATCAGCCGCGCGATGACCGAGCAGGGTATAAACGCGACTCAGCTCGCCGAGCGGCTTGATGCCGACAAGGGCATGATATCGCGAGACCTCAAGGGCGGTCTTAGCCACGCAAACTATCAGCGCATTATTAGCGTGGGTCAGGCGCTTAACCATGATATCGTAACGCTCGTTCTGCCGCGTACACCAGCAAAACGCAAGAAGAAGCTGCGGGAAGCGTTCAAGGCTCTAGAGCGCTAAGAGCTTTACCCGATCAATTCGATCCGGTTGCCGAACGGATCGTGAACGTACGCACTTCGCCGATTGGATTCGGTTTCGATCTGGACGGAGATGTTTGCATCTTGCAACCGTTTGACCAATGCCGGGAAATCAGCGCAGCGTAACGCGGGATGCGCTTTCTGGGCGGGATGAAAATCGGGATCGACGCCGAGGTGGAGTTGAACGGTACCGCTTCGAAACCAAACCCCGCCACGCACGGCCTTCTCCGATGGCTTCGGTATTTCGGACATTCCGAGAACGTTCACGTAAAAATCTCGCGCCTCGGCTTCGCGGCCGGCCGGCATTGCGAGCTGCACGTGATCG
>DASYYA010000049.1:0-1936 GCA_035934355.1 Candidatus Rubrimentiphilum sp.
GTTTGCCGCTGTGTAGGTCATTCAGCAGCGCCATACGCGCGCTGCGTTCCGACGGGCTTTCGAGCGCGCCGATCGTTTCATCGCGGGACCGTAATAGGGCGACGCTGGTCGCTTCGTCTTCCTGCAAGTAATACAGAAGGTCGGCGAAGCTCCGCTCGGCGGCATCCGCCGTCGGGACGACGACAAACACTTGGCCGCCAAGCGCGCGGTAAAGCGCCGCTAAGAGAGCCGGCCGCGCGACTGCGATCGTTTCGTGCAGGCTGAAGGCCTGGCCGCCGCCCGCCGCTTGCAGGCGCCCCAGAATCTTCGCGAGAGACTTGGCCCCCGAAAGGGCATGGAGCAGCGCCTCCGCGGCGCCGGGCCGGGGGGTGTGGACCTGGGCAGGCGCGAGACCAGTCATTGTCCCGAGGATGCAACCCCGGTTTTTTCCGACGGGTTTCGGGTATTAGCAGTCTAGCGCATAGAGTGCTAAACAATTTTTCCTATAGGAGGTATTGTTGATGGCTAATCTGTTGAGCCGGGAGCGCGGAGGGGACGGCAGTTCGCTTGCCCGCCCGTACGTCGACCTGTGGGGCGATCCGTTCCGCAACTTTTTCTCCTCGATGAATCAAATGTCGGGCGTGGACGTGGCGCGGACGGAAACGGGTTACACCGTTGAAATTCCGGTCGCCGGTTTCCGTCCCGACCAGATCGAAGCGACGCTGGAAGACAGTGTCCTGACGGTCAACGGCAAGAACGACAAGCGTTCGTTTACGCGGTCAATTTCAGTGCCGGAAGATGTCGATTCCGAGAAGATCCAAGCGAAGGTTGAGGACGGTATGCTGATCCTGAACTTGGAGCTCCATCCGAAGGCGCAACCCAAGCGCATTACGATCAAGAGCTAAAACGCCTGCGGCAGAATAAAATGCGAGGCGCTCCGAAAGGAGCGCCTCGATGTTTTTCGTGCCTTTGCTCGTCGCGCTCAACGATCCGTCGCCGTGCGCATTACGTCCCGATTTGCGGATCGTACCGTGGGTGTCGCACGTGCGCGCGGTGCGCCAGGGTAGCAACTACGTCGTCAGCGCACGGATAAACTTTAACGTCCGAACCGTGCACGGTGCCAAGCATACAAACGATCCCGGATTACAGGCGCACGTGCGCGGCTATTATACGATCGCGCATCGAATAGCGCAGCCCTCGTCCGCACGCGCATTAGCTCCCACCGTTGCGATCGGCCGCGCGCGGTTGGCACGAACGGCCGCAACGCTAGCTCGCGATGTGAAGCTCGAGTATCGGCGGCAAATACAAGCGTATGACTCGGTTACGAGTAGCGGGAGAACTCAAGATCAGGGGCCGGCGTACGGATTTCCCGGCGGACCTGACGCGAAGATTTCGTGCCCGCAATGAATACCGCCAGTGGTATGCCTAATTCGAAGAGCGCGATTGCGATGCTCGGCATCGCGCCAAACGGCGTGACCGTTGCATCGGAAAGATAACGCGCCACCGTACACAGCGTTAACGCGACGAGTGCCCACGATGCCGGTACATCCCACGCGACAAATGCCAGCGGCAGAATCCAGAGCGCATACCACGGCCACGGATTTGGTAATGCGATCCACAACGCAACCGCGAGCGTTGCCGGCGCAACAAGCGAATTTTTGGACGCTTGAACGAGAGCTAGGGCTGCGAGAAGAATGACGATGATGGCGGTAACGGCGATCGTGAAAGTTGGAGATGCGATCAATGTCAGCATATATTGCAAGGAAAACTGCGGGAAATAGCGTCCCTCGCCGACGATATGCGAACGGACCGATGCAATCATCGGCACCATTACCGCCACACTGATCGCAAGACCAAGCGCAGTCCCCGCCACGATCTGCAACACCTTTGCCGGCTCCTTTCGCACGATCCATGCCGCGAAGATGGCCGCGATCAAACCGGGCAACTTCACTAATGG
>DASYYA010000066.1:0-15905 GCA_035934355.1 Candidatus Rubrimentiphilum sp.
AATACATGTGTCCGCGCTCGGCGGCGGCGACCGAGGCGTACTTCTGCATCGGGAATCCCGCGGATCGCAAGGTCGCTTCGCTTTGAATGGCGGCACAATCGCCATGCTCCATCTTCTTATCGGCGCACGGCTGGAACACGGCCATGTCGTGCAAGAATGCCGCAGCAAAGAGCACGTCGGTGTCGACCTTTAAATGGTCGCCCTGGGCAAGCAGCATTCCAATGCGATAGTTACGTTCAGAATGTTGCCACCCCCAGGCGGGATGTTTAAATGTAGAATGCGCCAGATTGTAAATCGTCACTTTCCACGGCGCATCCAGCGCAATACCGGTCGCCGTCTGCGCAACCGGCGCCGCGCCTGCCGAAACGTTGAGCGACACCAATAAGAGCCCGAGTATGCACTGTCTCATACCGATCTTTTTCGCGCGTGCAGTGTAAAGCCTTGGACTAGCGAAACGAACTAAAATGCAGGCCAATTGGATACGCGGTGCTGCGATCGCACTCGGAATATCGGCACTCGCGGCCTGTTCTTCATACGGTGGCGTAACGTTGCCGCCGATTTCGTGCTTATTTAACGGACAATCCCAGCTCGTCTATCCAATACCCGGAGCCACGAACGTGCCGGATTCTCCGGGTCAAATTGTTTTTGCGGTTAGCCGGCTCTTCCCGAGTTCGCTTCAAGTGCTCGTTCACAACGACCCGAACCCGAACACCGCAACCGCCGGGACGGCGGCATTCTTCCAGCAGATCAGCCAGTCGCAAGTGCCGCAACCTTCAGCTACGCCCGCGATTTCGAATCCGTTCTATGAGAGTGCTTCGCTGAGCGCGTCGTTCCCGCGCGCGACCTATTACGTTTTCCTCAACGACACGCTTGGCGGCTGCACCCCGACAGCGGCCGGCTCATTCACGACACAGTAATAAGTTGCAGCCCGATGCATCCATCGAGTGGCGGTGAACGTTCTACCTTTATATATGAAGCAGTTTTGCGCGCGGGTGTTTACGGCCCTCATTTTGACTCTCGGCGTCGCAGCGGCGGTGCCATCCCAATCCTCAGCGTCTGTTACCCAGCGCGTCGTGCTCGCAGGCGGATGCTGTTGGGGACTGCAGGGGGTCTTTGAGCCGCTGAAGGGCGTAACCCAAGTAGTTGCCGGGTACTCGGGCGGGAGCGCCGCGACGGCGCATTACGAAATCGTCAGCACCGGCCTCACGGGCCATGCCGAATCCGTCGAGATCACCTATAACCCCTCGCAAATTTCATTCAAACAACTGTTGGATGTGTATTTCCTCGTCGCGCACGATCCCACGGAACTGAATCGTCAGGGACCCGACGACGGATCCCAATATCGCTCAGAGATTTTTTATACCAGCGCGTCGCAACTTGCTGAAGCTAAAGCGTATATTCGCCATCTGTCGAGCACGAAGGTGTATTCGGCGCCGATTGTTACCAAACTCGAGCCGCTTCGCACCTTTTACCCGGCGGAGGCGTACCATCAAGACTACATGGCGCATAATCCCAACGATCCATATATCGTCTATAACGATAAGCCCAAGCTCGCCGCGCTGCACCGGCGCTTTCCGCAACTTTTAAAGTAAACAGCCGTCCTGCGCGCTGGCCAGAGTTTCGCTGATAAACGTGGCTTGAAATGCCAAAATATCGGCGACGTCTCCAAACGCCGGATGCTTCCGCTCGGCGCTTACGCGAAATCCGTTCTCTCCTTTCGAAATAATGCTGTAACGGACGAGCCCGGCGAGCGCCGCGTGCGTTAGCCGTGCCGGCGCGCGCAACAAATCCGGATCGACGAATAGATCGGGCGGAAGCGTGCGCAAGCGTTCCTCAACAGCAGCCTGAGCTTCTGATTCCGTAAATGAGCCTTCGCGCGATACCAGCCACTGCGACAGAATAGCGCTCACTGTTACGGGTCGCGCAGCGCGCAGCTCGTGAGCGGCTCGTGCTCGATCGCGTAATGCGGTCACACGATACAAGATCGAGAGGCGCTTGCCAACGAACGGATCGTAACTGATCGGCGCAAGATAAATCTCTTGCGCGTGGGGCTCCAGCCGATCCCAAATGCCGCGAAACGGTAACATCGCCCCATCTCGGCTGTAGTCGCCTTCGGGCGTCACGTAGAACGTCGCACCGGCACGAACCGCAGCTTCAATGCGGTCAAGATCTTCTGTCACACCGCGCCGCGTGGCTTCGAGCTGTTCTTTTGCAATGGCCGGCTGGAGTTCGGTCAGGCGCGCGTAGGCATTCTCTGCCTTTCGAAAATGCGTCGCGCCAAAAAGATCGCTGGTTCGTAGTCCCGCAAACCCGTAACGATCGATCACCGCCGGCTTAAAGACTTTTTCCAGCGGCAGGGATCCGTGCATGCGTTCAGCGCTCCACGCCCATCGCAACACCGATCGCGTTTGCAGCTCGTTCTCAATCGGCAGCATGCCAATCCCCATAAAAAACCAGCCCATGTCGAGACGGCGCAACAGCCTCCAGAGCCAAGGCACGCGCATTGCCATGAACCCCGGTTCGAAAAGCAGCTTCGCGGTCGCCGCAAGCAGCTGCGTGCGCCCGTGCGTCGCTACGAATGCACGAGCGGTAAATGCCATCAAATCCTGATCGATCTGGTGGTTCGAGATCACCAACGCGGGACCGCGTCGCGTCGGGATCCATCCGAAAAATCGAACACGATACGCAAACGGCATATAACAAATGACGGACAGCCCCGAGAGAAAACGGCAAAGCGGTCCCCACCACGGCAACACCGGCCGCCGGCCAACCGCGAGCACCCACGCCGAACCGATCGCAAAACTTCCCGCCGCACTCAAGAATAAGAGACGGTAACCTTCGATCGTCGCTCCGTACGTCGAGAGCAGCCAACCTCCAAAAAGCGGCGCGACGACGGCCGGAAAGTTTTGCGCAATCCCCCAAATCCCAAGATCGCGCGCCACATCGCGCAACTTCGGGACGCTATCGATTGCGAGCGCCCACCCAGTCGACAAGATTCCGCCGAACCCGATGCCAAAAAGAACTGCAAATGCGTAAATCCAGCGCTCTTGCGGCAACAGCGCAAATCCGGCGGCGGCGAGCGTCATAGGAATGCCGCAAGCCGCAACCACGAATTTGCGCGGAACGCGATCCGAAAGCCAGCCTAAGTAAACAGCGGAGATCACGCCGCCCACGAGCGACGCTCCGGCAACCAAACCGGTACCGCCCTGCGGATTACCGGCATGCAGCACGTCTCGAAAAAAGTAGAGAATGAACGTCATCAGCAACGCCAACCCGAACGCCAAAAACAACCGTGCGATAAATACTACGCCGAAATCGTGCCAATCGCTGATGCGCGCGCGATCTTCTTTTTCGTTCGGCGTCACATTCTCACGGACGGCGAAAAGTGTCAGGGCGCCAAGGCCAACTGCCACGGCGATTCCAATAAAAGTGCTAGACGGATAGGTCCCCGCGGCGACGCCGATTCCAAGAACCGTTCCCACGATCAGCGCGAGACTACGAACACCCGAAACTGTCCCCCACGACGCTTTGGGTACCACATCCGGTAAGAGCGCTTGATATGCGGCCAGGCTGATATTCGCCCCAACCGTTGCGAGCAACAGAAACGCCGTAAAGAGCTGGATGCTGTGCACTTCCGCCATCATCAACAAGCATGCAACGTCGAGCGCAGCGCCGACCAAAATAAAAGCGCGCCGTGGAACATTTCGGCGGCGCATCCGGTCCGACAACGCTCCCGCCAGGGGCGGTACGCCCATCGCAACGAATGAAACCGCGGCCGCAAGGAACGCAAAAACGCGAATGTGATCCTGCGGGGAAAAACGCACGACCGCCGCCGGAACGGAAATAGTGATCAGCGCGGTATCTTGGAAATGAAGCGGAACCCAAAAAGCGTTCAGCAGCGTCGATTTCCAGACGCTGTAGCCGGAATTTTTCAGAGGCGCAAATCCTGAAGTCGCTGCTCGATGCGGCCGAGTTGGCTTGCATATTCCGCGACCAATGCGATTTGCGTTTGCGTCGGCGGTCCGTCATATTGCTCGACGGTGTAGCGCAAATATGCCAGCTGCTCGCTCAAGCGCGCCGGCTTGCGATATCCGCTCGGTTCAGGATTGCGCAGTTCATCGAGCAGCGAGACGATCTGCCCCGAAGGGGTCTGCGATTGCGCGAGCCGGCGTAGTGCATTGGTGAGTTTTCGAATTGCAATCTCCGCACGCTCCTGAAGTCCCGCGAGTCGCATGAGCACTTGGTACTGCGCTTCCAAATCCGAAGTAGCCACCGGATGATGCGGATCCATCACAACCGTCACCGGAACCCGAAGGGTCTGGCCTTCTATGGGAACCGATACTGCGTAATTACCAGGCGGCACTTGAGGGCCAATGATTTTCATCGGATAAAAAATATAATATCGGCGGCTATCTTGCACGGTCCGTTCTCCCGACGGCGGCGAGGCTCGGAGATCCCAGGTAAGGCGATTCAGCCCTGGATGAACGGATACGCTAAATGAGCGAATTTCGGCAAGCTTTTCTGTCAGAATGGTCACCGGCAGATTCATTTTCTTTGCGCCTGCTTTGAACGCGCCGCTCGACACGTACAATGAAATGAGCGCGCCGTACGGTTTGTTATCGGAAACAAACGCACCGCGGCCGTGCTCGTGATACGACGAGCTCGAAAATCGAACGGCCGGCTGCGGTGGAAATAGGTAATTGCGCGATATCAATGCGCGCGTCCATTGCTGCAGGGGCGTTACGTCGTCAAGCACATAGAACCCCCGTCCATGCGAACCCAAAATCAGATCGTTATCGCGGGGATGCACTTGTAAGTCGAAGATCGGAACATGCGGAATGCCGAGCCGCAGATCAGTCCAACGCGCTCCTCGATCGAAAGAAACAAAGACGCCGGTCTCTGTCCCCGCGTACAGCACGTCGGCATTGCGCGGATCTTCGCGGACGACATGCACGTAGCTCGCCAGGCCGCGTCCTATTGGCCTCCACGTTCGGCCGTAGTTCCGCGTCACGTAGGCGTAAGGCGCATAATCATTCCACTGGTGGCGGTCAAATGTTGCATATGCAACGCCGGCTCGCGCCGGTGACGGCGACACCGAGCTCACGCGCGCAGGCTGCGGGAGCCCCGCTACATTTCCGACGACGTCTTGCCAATGCTTGCCGGTATCGCGAGTCAGTTCAAGATGGCCATTGTCGGTGCCGTACCAAACCGTACCGGGATCGCTTGCATCTTCTCCTATCGAATAGATCGTGCAATACGTTTCCGCGTTCGTATCGTCATACGTGATCGGGCCACCGCTGGCGGTCAACTGGGATGGTTCGCAACGCGTAAGGTCCGGACTGAACTCTGTCCACGTGTTGCCTTGGTCGGAGCTGCGAAAAAGCACGTTGCCGCCAAAATATATGGTGTTCGGGCTATATCGCGAGATCAGTAACGGTGCGCTCCAATTGAATCGATAGCGATACGTTCCCGCTCCCGTTCCAAAACCAATGATTGGTTGCGGCGAAATATACCGGCGTTCGCCGGTTGCCAAGTTCTCGCGCGCCAGATCGCCGAAATGCGTATCTTCGTAGATGATATTGGGGTCGCGGGGATCCGCCATCGCATATTGTCCGTCGCCCCAGTCCGAGACGTTGAGCCAATCGCCGTTGCCGACGCCGTCTGCAAAGTTCAGGACTTCGTTTGGCCCGCGCCACACCTCATGATCCTGGAGGCCGCCCATGACGTGGTATGGCGTATCCCAGTCGTAGCCGACGCGGTAAATCTGCGCGAACGGTACAATGTTATCAAAATTCCATGTCTTGCCCGCGTCGAGGCTGTACTCGAATCCGACGTCGCTTCCATTTAGGAGACGTTTCGGATCGCGTGGATCGATCCACAAGTCGTGGTTGTCGCCGCCGCCGCCCGCATTACGAAAATGCGCGCCCCCGTCCATTGAGACTTGCAGTCCCCCGGCAACCGCGAAAACGCGGTTCGGATTTCCGGGATCGCACCGCACTTGAGAAAAATAAAATGGCCGGAAGTTGATCTCCTGACTCGAGTTACGAAGTTGCCAATGCGCACCGCCGTCGGTGCTGCGGTAAAGCATCCCGTCTTTCACCGGCACGAACGCGTAGACGACGTTAGGGTTGCTGTAGCAGACGTTCACGCCGACGCGATTGATCGGTCCGGATGGCAGCCCGTTATGGAGAGTCGGATCCGTTAAACGGCGCCATGTGGCGCCGGCATCGATTGACTTATAGAGGCCGCTGCCGGGTCCGCCGCTGCGCATCGTCCACGGACGCCGTAAGTAATCGAACATCCCCGCGTATACAATATTGCCGTGACGCGGATCGAATGCAATATCACTGCCGCCGGTTGTATCGTTGATATACAAAACGCGCGCCCAGTGCAATCCGCCGTCGGCGCTGCGATAGATCCCTCGCTCACCGCCGGGAGCAAACTCGTGTCCCATCGCGGCGGCCAGCACGATCTTGCTATTTGCGGGGTCGATCGCAATCTTCGCGATGCTGCCGCTATCGGAAAGACCCAGATGCTGCCAATGTTGCGCGCCGTCAAGCGAAAGCCAAACGCCGTCGCCGAAGGCAGCGGTGTTTCGCGGAAAGCCTTCGCCGGTTCCGATAAAGACCCGATCGGGGTTGTGCGGATCGATCGCGATCGCGCCGACCGCTTCGGTGGTTCCCGACTCAAATGCGGAGCGAAAAGAAAGCCCGCCGTTCTCCGATTTCCACAGGCCGCCCGATGCGTGCGCGAGATAAACAATTCTCGGCTTTCCCGGGATACCGGCGACCGCATCCAGCCGGCCACCCATAACCGCTGGACCGATCCAACGGTATTTCAGATCGCCGAACTCCGCTTGCTGCGCACGCGCGAACCCGCTGCTCGCTAACACAAGAGCAAAAACAAAAAGCCCGGCTTTCACCGGGCTGCAATCCTTCTTGCACCAAGCGCTACCCTTTACGAGGCCTCGGGCACGGCTATCCACCGTTCCGCCCAGCGCGCAATTTCGTCGAGTGCGGGGGCAAGATCGCGGCCGCAATCCGTCAGCTCATAGACGACGCGAACCGGCGCAGTGGGCTTGACCTCGCGCCGTACCACGTTCTCCACTTCGAGTTCGCGCAGCCGCTCGGTCAACAAACGATCCGAGATGCCCGGAATCGCCATGAGCAGTTCGTTGAAGCGATGCGGGCCCGACATCAAAGTGCGGACGATGGCACCGGTCCAGCGCCGTCCGACCAGTTCTATCGCCCGGTGATACCGCGGGCAGAGCATTGACATTCGCGATTAACTCCCTTACTATTTTACCATACGGCTATAAAAAGTAAGTAGTCGGAGGATTGGTAGGTAGATGAGTATCGCATTGCTGGTCGCGAGGCTGATTCTGGGGCTTGGCCTCTCCGCCCATGGCGCGCAGAAGCTTTTTGGATGGTTCGGCGGATATGGGCCCGCCGGAACGGGTGGCTTCTTTGAAAATAGCCTCGGCTTTCGGCCGGGCATCGCATTCGCGGTTGCCGCCGGTTTGGGGGAATTCTTAGGCGGCCTCCTCGTAGCCACGGGGTCTCTCGGCCCAATCGGGCCTGGGCTGATGATCGTGGTGATGATGACCGCAATCTTGACGGTCCATTTCGGCAAGCCGTTCTTTGTGGACAAAGGTGGCCCGGAGCTTCCATTAATGTATGCTGCCGGCGCTCTGACGTTTGCATTCGTCGGTTTCGGCGCATATTCGCTTGACAGCGCGTTGGGTTTAAATATCCTCGCCTCCGACGGAGCTCGCTGGATCGTTGTCGGCATTGCGGTAGTGCTAGGTTGCATCAACTACGCGATCAGTAAAATGCCGGGCAGCCGCCCCGTTCCGGTTCCCTAATGCGAACGTAGCCAGGAAACAATAAATGCGATCGCGCCCGGATCCAGCCGGTGAGCCTGCGCGTATTGCGGTCCGCTTTGCAACTCATCAGGGGGCAGGCGGAGCAAGAAATGGTCGTCGCGCGCAAACCGCTCGGCTGTAATCGTACGATGGGCGGTTTGCGCGGCGTTCACTAACCCGTCAAAATCGGCCGCAGGTGTTTGTTGATCGTAAAGGCCGCGCACCGCGAGTATCGGTTGCTGCACAGAGCCAATCTCTTGGCGCGGATCGATCCCTTGATAACTTTGAAAATACGGAAGCGCTAAAAGCAATCTGTCGCGTTCCTGTACCTCCGATCCCGCTGAAAGATCCTGCTCCGCAAGCGCTTGCGCATACGGGAGACTCAGCGGTCCCACGAGCACCAATCCGCGCAGGCGCGCTCCTTCTAATGCCGCCGCTAAAAGAGTTTCGGCGCCTTCGCTCATGCCCAACCCAAAAATGCGATTGGGATCGACTCGCGAGTCTGCAGCGGTCGCGGTAATCGCGGCCATCGCGTCGTCGATGAAATTCTGCCGGCGCACCGCTGACGGTCGCGTTTTGGTCGTGCTCTCGCCGACGCCCCGATTATCGTACCGCAAAACGGCGAAACCGGCTTTGTTCAAGGCAGTCGCATAGAGATCGAAGACCTTGGTTGCGCCGACACTTTGCAGACGATCGGCCGGGCCATTGGATCCAACCAAAACGATAGCCGGCACCTTTGCCGCAAGTGTCGTGGGAAACGAGAGCGTGCCGGCGATGCTGCTGCCGTCAGCAGATGTAAACGTTAGCGCGAGTCCGAGCGTTAATGCAAACAACACAATGATGGTAACGGAGTTCGCCGCGGAATTGGTTTCCCGGTGACAATTGGACGCGGCGTCGCCTGCGGCGACGGTGTGAAGACCGCGGCCGGCGCTACGAGCGGCACAGCCGCATTAAATGGCGTCGGGGTGACGAGCACTGACGCCGGCGTCACAATATCCAGCCGGCGCGCGGACGGATCGTACGCAACCTCCAGCCCGAGCGTGCGGAGAATCGGAGCGATCGCGACATACGTGCGCGTCCATTGCACGGGCACCGGACGTACTTTGAGCGTGATCTGCGCGAATCGATCGCCACGCGAGATCACCAGCATATTTCCGCTATACGCGATCTTGGCGGCCACCAGCGTTACAAACGGATCGACCGGTGCGATCACGCGCCCATTGCGCACATATGGCGGGTTATATGACCGCACGATGCTGCCATTGAGCACCACCACAAGGGCTGGTGCCGCAAGCGGGAATATCATAGCTTGATGCGGCTCATCCTAGCGTTTCGTGAAGCCGGTATGCGTTTCTCGCGCGATGGTTGCGCATTTCTCTCACAGGCGATTGCGTTTAACGCTCTCTTCGCGGTCTTCCCGCTGTTTGTCTTGGTGCTCACGGGCGCATCGCTCATCTATCCAAATGCCAATAAACAGATCTTGGCATTTGTCGACGAATTCGCACCCGCGCTGCATCAAACCATCGCCTCGAATCTGCAGACGTACGTGTACGGGCGCGGCATTTCGAGCATCATCGCGTTCGCGGTCGTTCTTTGGGCCGGCAAGAATCTGTTCATGGGCCTGGCGTACGCGCTCAATCGCGCGCTCGCGGTTCCCAAAAGCCGGCCGCTGATCCACGACATTGCGCTCTCGATCCTGATGTTGCCGCTCGCCGGCATCGTGATGATCGTCGCTTTGGGGTTGCCAATCTTGGTGGCCCTTTTTGTCGCGTACGCGCACGTTAGCGATCCGCAGAACTTTCAGCAAGTGAGGGCTTATGCGCTTTCGGTCGCGCTCGTTTTTGTCGTGAGCATCGTCCTGTACACATTTCTTCCGAATCGCAGCGTCAATTGGAAGTTTGGCATTCCGGGCGCGATCTTTGTCGCGCTGATGTGGCCCGCGGCGCAGTTCGCCTTTGCATTCTATACGGTGCACGTCGATTTCACACGCGTCTATGGCGCACTCTCGGCGCCGCTTGTGTTGCTTTTATGGTTTTATCTGCTTGGAGCAATCTTTTTCTTCGGCGCCGAGCTCAGCGCCGGCTGGGCGCATGAGAAAGGCACGACAACGGTTGCGCCGCTCGTCGACCCGGTACGGCCAACCGAGCAAGCCGCTGTAGAAACGGAATGCGAGGGCGCTTCGTGACGTTTGCTGAAATATGAGAACAGTGCGTCCCATCTTCGCAGTCGTTATGCTCGGGCTGAGTTTCGCTTTGATCGGAGCTCGGCCGCCGGCACCGAAACCCAGCCCCACGCCGTCACCGACGCCCTCGCCGACAGCAGCTCCTCGCCTGCCGCTGGTCGTCGTGTATCCTTTTGATTACAGTAGCGATCTGCAGCCCGACACGGGAACCAAGGCTGCCCAGCTCTACGTCGCTGAGATGAACGCCGCAGGCGGCGTCGATGCACTGCAGGCTCCGGTAACGGTCAAGCGCGCCAATTATTTGACCTACGCGCGATCTTTGAATGCGAGCTATTACGTTTCCGGTTACATGACGCCCCTCGGCGGCGGCGTATCGCTGGTCGAACAAGTCGTCGATACGACAACCGGAACGATTATTATGGGCGCGACTGCGCAGATTAGCTCCTTCGAAGACGCTACCTCACAGGCGGTGAGCATACGCGACGGCATTATTCAGCGCGAGCAGAGCCGCGCGCAAGCTTTTGCGCAAGCGGAAGCGCAAGCAACTCCCGCGCCGTTACCGAGCAATCAGGCCAATATCGGCGCTGGGCTGAGCGGGCTTTTCCGCCATCGTGGGCGATCGACGACGACGAGCGTCGCGAGGGTTGTAAAACCCGACAAGGGCATCTTTCTGGTACGGGTCAGCGGCAGCGCCGGAGCGCCTGCGCTCTCAGAGGCGACCAACACGTTGTATGCGGCGTTGAATCATAACTACAACGTGCACATGACCGCCGTCAGCGGTGATGCCGCCCGGCAGGCTGACACAATCTGCGGATCATCCCGCAATAACACGGTCGCCACCGGAACGCTTTCGACGCAGTCGGTACACCGCGGACCCTTCAGCCATACACAATACACATTCATCTTTGACGTCTACACGTGCTTCGGCGCCAAACTCGCCGAGACGACGGCGCAAGGTGGAAGCGTCGGCAGCGCCGTTACGTCGGCTGTCACCGCGTACGCGACCGATCACCCGCAAAACGCCTAGAGTTCTACTCCTCTAACATGCCCTCGGGCAGCTCGACCGCGATTCGTTTGTCTTTCAGATCGACCGATTTAACAAACTGATCCATCAACGGCACGAGCTTCCCTTTTACTACCAACATGTCGCTGTTCGGGTAGTGATCGATGCGCTCGACGATGCCGAGCTTCCGATCGCCTTCATACAACGTGCAGCCGACCAGGTCGCGATCGAGATACTCATTCGGCTGCAATACAATGCGGCTGCGATCCACGCGTAACTCCGCTCCCACTAGTGGTTGGGCTTTTGCTGCTGAGTCGATGCCCTCGAAAAACACGAGCAGCCGGTGTTGATGTTCGCGAGCCGATTGCACGACCACCGCGCGCGCTTCCTCGTCGTGGAGCACGGCCAAAAGCTCTTCGCCGGGCCGAAAAAGATTGCGACCCGCGTTGGTCGGGTCGCATTTTAACTCTCCTCGAACGCCGAACAATCCGGCGATGCGCCCCACAGGCAGCGGGTCATTCTGCGTCTTCGGCTTCCTCATCTTCGGGAACGTCCGCATAGAATTCTTCAGTATCCAAGATCTCGACGCCGATTCGTCCTTCGGCGGTTGCGCGCACGATCGTGCGCAGCGCTTGCGCGACGCGGCCACCGCGGCCGATCACCTTTCCAATATCCTCCGGATCGACGCCAAGTTCGATCAACGCTTGCTCGCCGTTTTCCGGCGGAAAGCTTTCAATTGCGACGGCATCCGTCTTTGTGACCAATTTCTTGGCCAAAAACTCCAGCAGATCGCTGGCGCGTTTTTGCGCCGAAACCGGATCGCTCGGTGCGCGACGCGTTACCGGCTTTCTTACATACGGTTTTCCGCCGGCTGACGGCGCGCGCCGGCGCGGGCGAGCTTCATCCTCGGGCTCCACATCGTCGATCACGGTCTCATCGCCTGCGATGCGGCGCGCGCCTAGTGTCGAACGGCGCTCGGCTTCTTCTTCATCTCCGAATAAACCGAATTCATCGTCAAATGCGCTCATTTGCGTTCGAGAATGCCTTTCTCGACGAACAAGCGCCGCACGGTGTCGGAAGGCTGGGCGCCTTTCGCCAGCCATGCTTTCGCTTTCTCTTCGTTGACGACGATCGTGCGTGGATCGGTTCTCGGGTTGTAATGGCCCAAGATTTCGATAAACCGTCCGTCGCGCGGCGACCTTTGATCCGCAACGACGAAGCGATACGTTGGTTGTTTTTTGGCGCCCATGCGCCGGAGCCGAATGCGTACCAAGATTACCCTTTCATTCCCATTGGCAGTCGAGCTTTGTGTTTTCCACCAAAACCCATTGTTTTCATCATTTAACAGGCATATCCGCGCTGCGCGCTACACGCCCCCACACGCAAAGCGTGTGGGGCCGCGGCTTTCGGCCCATCTGCAATTCGATCGATCTCACTCACACCGGAAGCCGCAATGATTTATGTTTTCGGCCGAGTCCCATTGTTTTCATCATCTTGCGCGCTTCTTGGAAGCGCTTGACCAAGCGGTTCACGTCGGCCACTGACGTTCCGCTGCCGGCCGCGATGCGTTTGCGGCGCGAGCCGTTCAACGCCGACGGATCGCGACGTTCGCGCGATGTCATCGAGCAGATAATCGCCTCGATCTGCTTGAGGTCACGCTCGGGGATCTCAAAATCCTTAGGCAACGCGCGCGAAACTCCAGGAATCATTTTGAGAAGATCGCTCATCGATCCCATCTTGCGGATGCGACGCATCTGGTCCAAGAAATCGTCGAGCGTGAATTGCTGCTTGACAAGTTTGCGTTCCAGCGCCTTGGCTTGTTCCTCATCGTAAACGTTCTTGGTTCGCTCGATGAGCGTCAGCACATCGCCCATTCCAAGTATGCGCGACGCCAGTCGGTCCGGATAGAACGGTTCCAGCGCCGAGAGCTTCTCTCCGACGCCGGCAAATTTTATGGGCGCACCGGTCACGGTATAGATCGAAAGCGCCGCGCCTCCGCGCGCGTCCCCGTCGAGCTTTGTGAGGATCACGCCGGTGATCCCGAGGCGATCGTGAAAACCCTTAGCGACGTTGGTCGCGTCTTGGCCGGTCATTGCATCGGCAACCAAGAGAATCTCCGTCGGGGCGATCGCGTTTTTGATCCGCGCCAGCTCGTCCATCAATGCTTCGTCGATTTGCAACCGGCCGGCGGTATCGACGATCACGGTCGCTAACCCTAAGCGCCGCGCTTCCGAAACCGCATCGCGCGCAATAGCTACGGGATCGCCGGCGCCTTTTTCAAAGACCGGAACGTCGATCTGTTTTCCGATCGTCTGCAGCTGCGCGATTGCAGCTGGACGGTAAACGTCAGCGGCGATCAGCAGCGAACGGCGGCCTTGCTCTTTCAGTCGCAAGGCAAGTTTGCCGGCTTGGGTCGTCTTGCCGGAGCCTTGTAAGCCAACCAGCATAATTACGGCGGGTGACGTATCGCCGAAATTCAGTCGTGCTTTCGGAGAATCCGCAGGCGGCCCGAGCAGTTCGACCAGCTCCGCATGGACGATCGTCACGATCGTTTGTGCCGGCGACAGCGACGCCAAGACACCCGCGCCGATCGCCTTCTCCTTCACGCGCGCGACGAACGATTTGGCCGAGACGAGCGAAACGTCGGCCTCAAGCAAAGCGATGCGCACTTCGCGCATCGCTTCATTGACTTCGCCTTCGCTAAGACGGCCGCGGCCGCCGAGGCGCGAAAAGATCGCGCCTAGGCGATCGGAGAGAGTTTCAAACAAGGGTCATTCTTTGGTGGTGGTTTCCTCAATGCGTTTAACGGCGTCGCCGACCGTTTTGATTTTTTCTGCTTCTTCGTCAGGAATATCGATGTTGAATTCCGTTTCGAAGGCCATCACCAATTCGACCTGATCCAATGAATCCGCGCCGAGGTCATCGGTGATCGAAGCTTCCGGCGTCACCTCTGATTCGTCAACGCCGAGCTGTTCGACGATGATCTTTTTGACTTTATCGAACGTCGTGGCCATTAATACTCCTACATTACGATTCCGCCGTCCACCACGAGGGTTTGACCCGTTACGTAGCCGGCGGCATCCGAGCAAAGAAAACGGACTACTCCGCTTACATCATCAGGTTTCCCGGCGCGCCCGAGTGCCGTTTGCTTGAGTAGATACTCCCTGGCGGCGTCCGGCATTTTATCGGTCATTGCAGTTTCGATAAGGCCGGGCGCGACGGCGTTGACTCTTATGTTCCTCGAACCCAATTCCTTTGCAAGGGACTTGCAGAGGCCCAGCAATCCCGCCTTGGAGGCTGCATAGACCGTTTGTCCCGGATTACCCGTCAGCCCCACGATACTCGACATCAGCACGATCGAACCGGCGCGCTGCTTGATCATCGGCTTCGCCACTGCCATGCAGAGATAGAAAGCTGACTTGAGATTGACGGCGAGCAGCTGATCGAGCACATCCGGTTTGAGACGCAGCAGGAGCGAATCGGCGGATTGGCCCGCATTCGCAATCGCGAAATCAAGGCGGCCGAATGTTTGTAATGCGTGCGAAACCGCTTTCTCAACGCTGGCCGCATCCGCCACATCCCCGGTGATGACCGCGCACTGCGCGCCCGCGTGCGAAGCGCGGCATTGTTCTGCCGTTTGCTCGAGCGATGCGCGATCGCGGCCCGTAAGCACGATCGACGCTCCGTGCGCGGCGAGATCCGTCGCGATTGCGCGACCGATGCCGCGGCTCGCGCCGGTAACGATCGCGACCTTTCCTTCGAACATCATGCGACGTGCTCGCGAATCTTCGTCTGCAATTTCTCGATACCGGCGCGGTCGCTCACGTTGATGACGTTCGGCGCCTCGGGCAGCCGCCTCATCAATGGCCCCAACACCGGTGTCGCACCGAATTCGACGATCGCGTCAGGATTGTAACCGAGCACCGCGAGCGCCGTATCGTGCCAGCGAACTTCTTGGGTGATCGAGCGTACGAGGTTGGTCTTGATCGTCTCGATCTTCTCGTAGCGCTGTGCGTCAACGTTCGAGATCACGTCAAATTCGGGCAGCTGAAAATGGCCGCTATCGACTGCCGCGCTAAAAGGCACGACGGCCGGCTCCATCAACGTGCTGTGCCATGCGCCCGAAACGTTGAGCGGTACGACCCGCTTGGCTCCGGCCGCCAAGGCCGCCTGTGCGGCCGCATTTACCGCATTTAGATCGCCGCTGATCACAATCTGCGTCGGCGAGTTGAAATTTGCAAGTTGCACGCGCTCGCCCGTTTCACGCTGCGCTTGCGCCACGAGCTCGCGGATCTGCGAGGGCTCTAGGCCAAGAATCGCTGTCATTCCGCCCGGTGCGACTTCGGCGGCGTACTGCATCGCTTTGCCGCGCGCGTCCACAATGCGCAGCGCTTCTTCAAACGACAACGATCCGGCAATGGTGAGGCTGCAAAATTCTCCGAACGAATGTCCCGCGCTGACGATCGGCGCCGGCACTGCTGCGGCGTAATAGATTGCCAGGTTCGTCGTAAATATCGCCGGCTGGCTGAATTGCGTCTCGCGCAAGCGCTCTTCGGGACCGCGGCGTTGGAGATCGAGCAGATCGTAGCCCAGCGTCGCGGCCGCGCGCTCGAATAATTCGCCCGCTTTGCTCGAGTGAACCGCAACATCCGAGCCCATGCCGACGACTTGCGATCCCTGTCCCGGAAAGATTGCCGCAAGCCTCATGCCCATCTCCAGGTGACCGCGCCCCACGACAGCCCGCCGCCGAAACCGACGAACACGATCACATCGCCGCGCTGAATCTTGCCGGCCTCGAGCGCTTCCGAGAGCGCCATCGGGATCGATGCGGCCGACGTATTTCCGTACTCGGCGAT
>DASYYA010000074.1:0-7952 GCA_035934355.1 Candidatus Rubrimentiphilum sp.
CTTTGGGATCGCGACAGCCGTATACCAATCGTTTGATCCGCGCGGCGACCATGGCACCGGCGCACATCACGCACGGTTCTTTGGTAACGTACATCGTCGCTTCGGGAACGCGCCATTGCCCGAGACGCGCCGCCGCCTCTTGCAACGCAAGCATCTCTGCGTGTGCGGTGGCGTCGCCGCGAGCTTCTTTCTCGTTCTTCGCCTCGATAACTAAATCGCCGCAGACAAGCACTGCACCGATCGGTACGTCACCTGCGGCTTGCGCTTCCGCCGCGAGCTCCATTGCACGGCGCAAATAAAAAAGTGGCGCGCTCGGCGAGACTTGAACTCGCAGACCTCTACCTTCGGAGGGTAGCGCTCTATCCAATTGAGCTACGAGCGCACGCTTTAGCGCTGGCCCTCGGGCGAGTTGCCAGTGCTCGGAATATGTTTGAAGAGGTCGAGCTTGTGATCCACGAGCGACCGATAGAACTTGCGCACGCAATCCGGGTGGCCAAAAAAGTATGTGCGCGCGTAGGCCAAGTCGTCGCCGGCGCTGTCGGGGACATAGTGCGAAATCTCGATCTCTTCCATCTGATTGCGATCGACTGGATGAGGACAGAAATCGCACGGAATAGTGGACATGGCTCGTACCTCGAAACGCGGAGACGGCCGCGTTCGTAGCGGCCGGCCCCGAAGATTGGTGACTCGGGTAGGATTTGAACCTACGACCTAGGGCTTATGAGTCCCCCGCTCTACCGCTGAGCTACCGAGCCGTCGCTTAGAGGTCTCTCGACGCTCTACTGTAGCAAACCCGGGCGCGGGGTTTCAAGGTTGCTCGCAAAAAGCGCGTGCCAAGGAGACTTTACGCAATGCGGCTGTTTGCTTTTTCTCTTCTGTGCGCGGTGCTTTTCGCTCCGGTCGCTGCACGCGCCGATGACGCATCAGGCGCTCATCGGACCGTATCGCTATCAAAGTCCGCCACTCTGCTTTGTTGGTTCCGGTGTGTTCAGCGACAACGGCGGCGCGATCGTATGGACTTCTTGCGCCATTTCGATTGGACGATCGATTATCCGGATCAGAAATTTGTTCTAACGGCAAACTCGCTGCAGTAAGGTTCACGCGGTCGGAGGGACTCGAACCCCCAACCTACAAGTTCGTAGCCTGTTGCTCTATCCAATTGAGCTACGACCGCGCACAGCCTCGAGTGATACCTCGGGCTTTATTTTTTCCCTGTAGGGACTCGGAGAGGGAGGGATTCGAACCCTCGGACGGTTTTAAGCCGTCGGTCATTTAGCAAACGACTGGTTTCAACCACTCACCCACCTCTCCGTGGGATGGAACGCGACGACTATACCACAAGCCGAGCCGTTTTTGCTGATTAGTCCGCGGGAGCGTGCGGGCCTGGCGGAGGTTCGGCCACAAACTCGGGCACCAGCGCGCGCGTCCGGCGCCTGAATAGCAACGAGTCCAGACTTGCCACGCGTCCCAAGCCAAGCATCAAGACCATAAACGAAAGCACGAACGCTGCCGCGTCGAGTGTCGTGTACCCGCTGATCTTTGCGTACTCTCCATTTGCACCCATATAATTCAGGGCCAGAAAGCAGCCAACGATTGCGCCAAGCGGCGTCAACAGCCCTAACAACAAACTGATGCCGGTGAGCACTTCACCAAAGCGCACGAGCTGCGCGAAGAGTCCAATATTCGGTAGAACCGTGTTCACCAGGAAATCATGGTAAAAGCCGGTGTTTTGCCCAACCGATCGTTGAATCATCATCGGCATAAAGCCATTGGGCGGCAAGAAGCGATCGGGCTGCAGAAACTTCGGCAAGCCGTGAACCAGCCAGAAGAACCCGGCGTAGATTCTGAAAAGCACAAGCCAAGGCGAGAGTTGCGTGCGCTTGACGGTCATGCGATCGCCTCCTCTCTTCTCGTGGCGGCGAGGGCCGCAACCGCCAGCGCCACTTCGCGCGCGGCATGGGGCCGGCTCAGCCGGCGCATAGCTGCTCGCATCTCTTCCCGCTTCGCCTGAGACTGCAGCAACGTCGTGATTGTGCGCGGAATATCAACCGCGCGTTTCACGCGCATGGCTGCACGCCGCTCGACGAGGTATCGCGTGTTGCGTTCTTCCTGGCCCGGCAACGGTTTGAAAAGCACCATCGGAAGCTCCGCTGCGAGCGCTTCTGCTGAGGTCAAGCCGCCAGGCTTGGTAATAAGGACGTCGCTTGCGTGCATGTACTCATCCACGTTGCCGACAAATCGCAAAACGCGTACCGGATAGCGCACGTTACGCGCGGTCTCGAGCACGCGCTCTTCCGAGTTGCTGCTGCGTCCGACGATCGCAATCGCGCACAACGGAAGATCGAGGTGGTTCAACGCTTGCATGACCGTCGAGAGCGGACCTATCCCCAACCCGCCGCCCATGAGCAAAATGACGTGGCGATCCTGCGGCAGGTTCAGCCGCGTCCGAAGATCGCTACGACTGGCCGGCAATTGGCCGAACGACGGATTCACCGGGATGCCTGAAACAAGGATCCGCTGCGGCGCAATGCCGCGCTTGACCAATGTCGTACGCATCTCCTCGGTCGCTACCGCGTATTGATCGATATTCGAGTGGATCCAAAAGCTATGCACGGCAAAATCGGTCACGATGCCCACCACCGGCGGCGCATCTGCAAACTGTTTCTTGTATTCGGCCATTACGCCGCAGGGAAAAGCGTGCGTGCAAATGACGACATCCGGGCGCGTCTCGAGCAGGAGCGTCCGCAGATTGGCCGCCGTGAATTGGTGGATCCAGGTTCGAAACGGACCGACCTCGGTCGCGCGTTCGGCGCGATTATACAAGAAGCGATACATCTGTGGGATCGTTTTGACCATCTGCAAGTAGCCGTTGGAAACCACCGACGACACGACCGACGCGGCGTATTTGTACGAGTCAACGACGCTCGCGTCGAACTCGGGATCGTCGGCCGCAAGAACCGCGCGCACTGCGGATGCTGCAGACATATGTCCGACGCCGACGTTGGCGGAAAGAAAGAGTGCGCGGATTAGTTGCTGTCCTTGCGCGACGACTCTTCGGCCAGATCGAAGAAGTCGTCGAGAATCTCCTGCGCCATCGCTGCGGATTCCAGCAGATTGCCCTGGGCATCTGTGACCACGAACTCATCTTCAGCTTCGCAATAGAGCACCGCGAAGCTTTGCTTCTTGTCGTCCTGAATCAGCCCCACGACTTCGAACTCCAACTCCTTCTCTTCATCGGTCGTTTTGATGATGAGAAGATCGCGCAACTCCAAGTCGCCGGGGCTTCCGTGTACCTCGCCATTGTTTGACATAGAAGTCTTACTTTAAGTATTTCGCGATGTTGGCGTTTTGTTCGGAGAGAGTTTTAGCAAACGCGTGATGTCCGTTTCCTTTGTACACATAGTACAGATACTCTGAGCGACGCGGATTCAGCGCGGCGAGCAGCGACGGGCGGCCGGGATTAGCGATGGGGGTCGGTGGCAGCCCCGGGTGCAGATAGGTATTATACGGCGAATTCAGCCTTAAATCACTATACGTGACGACGGTTTGGTGCTTCGGAAGCGCATACTCAATCGTCGCGTCCACCTCGAGCGGCATCCCCAGGCGCAAGCGGTTGTAGTAAACGCCCGCCATGAGCGGGCGCTCATCATCGGCTTTGGCTTCGCGCTCGATCAGCGATGCAACCGTCACGATCTGCGGCAGATTCAGGCCGAGCTTCCGCGCTTTTGCGGCTGCATCGGGCGGCAGTTCTTTGAAGAACTGCGCAGTCATGATGGTCTCGACGCTACGCGGCGTTGCATCCAGCGAAATGAGATACGTATCGGGAAATAAGTAGCCTTCCATATTTTTGGTGTGTACGCCGCCGAGATTGATCGAGTCGCGCATAAAAGCGTTCGCGAAAAGTGCTGCGTTCCCGAGCCCTTCATCTTCCAGGTGCTGCGCGATCTGTTTCGCCGTAAAACCCTCGGGAAACGTGACCCATTTCGCGATCTGCGCGCCGCCGGTTTGCAGCTGGGTCAAAATCTGCGCGGCGGTCTGATGTGGCTGAAAGCGGAACTCACCGGCGTGCGCTTGCGTATCTGCGCGCCGCAGTTTCGCATAGAAACGAAAAAGCGTTGCGTGACCGATCACTCCTGCCCCTTTTAACTGCGACGCAATATCCGAAAAGGTCGAACCGCGCGCAATGACGACCTGCGTGATCTGTGACGGATGCGCCCGATCGCCGAACAACGCATATCCGAAGTAGGCGAGCAGTCCCAGAAAAACCACGAGGACGATACCGGAAAGCAGCCGTCTCATTGGCGTTTCGCTTTATTCGCGGCTAAAAAAGTATCTAAGATAAGGGCAGCGGCCATCTTATCAACCACGGCTTTCCGCTTGTTGCGGCGCACGTCACCCGCGATGAGCGCCTTCTGCGCTTGGGCAGTCGTCAGGCGTTCGTCGACGCGGTGAACCGGTCCGGAGAAAATTTCGTTTAGCCGCGTCACGAATGCATCGATCTTTTCGGATGCAATGCCGCGCTCTCCCGACAGTCGCACGGGATCGCCGACAACCAGTTGGCTCGCGCCGTATTCCTGGAAAAGTTCCGCCAGCCGTTTGAGGTCCGTCTGAATATTCGTCCTTTCGATCACCGTCAACGGCATTGCAAAACTCTCGCCGGGATCGGCGATCGCAACGCCGATGCGTTTGCTGCCGACGTCCAATCCCAGGATCACTTCGCGAACTCCGCAGCGTGCACGCCGGATTTCGGACGGCGACCCAAGTGATAGTTGACGAGCGCCTCAATCGCGCGCGTTACGGCCGGCGTCGCGCGCAGGCCGGCGCCGCTCTCGCCGCGGGGCGCCGCTAACGCTCGCAAATTCTCTAAGTCCTCTCGTTCCAGGGTCAGCACCTCACGCCAGGTGACGCGGCACTCCTCACCGGCAAAACCGCCTTGTTCGGCGTCGAGCCAGCCTGATTTTCCGACCAAGGATGCGCCGCAGAGAATACAGGCATCGACCGGTGGCGCCAGTCCCAACGCCGTCAGTAACCGCAACGAAAATCGCGGAACGAGCGAGAGCGCGGCGTCACTGCGTCCGATGGCGCGCAATGCTCCGGTCAGCAAATCATACACGTCCGGGAGCGGCAAATCGGGCTCACAAAACGCGTCCACCATTTCCGCGACCAAGTTGGCAGCCGCGTATCGCTCCGGAAGCACAAGATCTTGCCAATACGGATGCAACAATTCCGCCGACACAATAACGTCGAGATTGCGTCCGCGATGCATCAGCAATTCGATCTCGTTGCCGAGTTCTAACCGGCCGGCCAAGTGACTCTTCGTGCGACGGGCGCCTTTAGCGATCGCATCCATCTTCCCGCGCTCGGTTGAAAAGAGCGTCAGGATACGATCGGCTTCACCGTACGTTCGTCCGCGCAGCACAACGGCGGCTGTTTTGTACGATCGCGACGCCAAGGGATCAGCTGTGTAGGGACGCGGGACCGAACGCGGTCGGCAACAGGCGATCGAGCGACGTTACCACGACGCCGTGGCCGGACGTAAAAACAATCGGGAGCTGCGCGTTAAATTCGCTCAGGAATTGCCGGCACAACCCGCACGGTGGCGCCCCGGCAACCGCCAGCGCGAGAAATTTTCGCTGACCCTGCGAAACCGCGGCGCCGCCCGCGTTGCGCTCGGCGCACAACGTCACGCCGTAACTTGCGTTCTCGACATTAGCACCACAAAAAAACTGCCGGTCCTCGACCAGCAGCGCCGCGCCGACGTGAAAGTCGGAGTACGGCGCATAAGCATTTTCTCGTACCTCCTGCGCCTTGGGCAGAGCGAGTGCCAGAAACGCTTCGAGTTCGATTCCGGTTCGCTGCCGAAACTCGGCAGCGGAGATTCCTTCGAAGCGGACGTCTTCTTTAGACTGCATCTTCCTCCGCGCGCACACCATTTTCGGTTCTGCGCGCCAACCCGTTGGAAAAGATTCGCAAGGCGAGAATTCGACGGCCGCGCATGCGATCGATCTTCAACCTGGTGTGATCGTCGGCCTGGATTTCTTCGCCTTCGCCCGGGAGCCGGCCAAAAAGCCCGACGGTGAAGCCACCGATCGTTTCAAACTCTTCGTGCGGAAGATTGGTACCAAGTTTCGCGTTGACGTCTTCGATGTTCATGCCGGCGTCGACCACAGCTTCGCGATCGCTGACGATGCGCAGCGGCTCTTGTTCATCCTCATCATGCTCGTCACGAATCTCGCCCACGATCTCCTCGAGCAGATCTTCCATGGTCACGAGTCCCGCCGTTCCGCCATACTCGTCGACGACGATCGCCAGCGAGAATTTGTCGCGTTGCATCTCGCGGAGCAGTTCCGCGACTTTCTTATTTTCGGGTACATGACTCGCCGGGCGCATGAGTTTGCGCAGCGGACTCGAGCTCAAGCTTCCATTCGCCAGCGCCACCAGCAATTCGCGCTCGTGCACGACGCCGATGATGTCGTCCTTGGTTTCCTGATAGACAGGCAGTTTAGAATAACCTTCGGCGATAATCACATCGAGTGCCCGGCGCGGTGAATCCTCAACGGCAACGGCAACGATATTCGGCCGTGGCGTCATCACCTCGCGAACGATCGTGTCGCCGAACTCGATGACCGAATGGATCATCTCGCGTTCGCGCTCTTCCAGCACTTTCTGCTCCGCGCCGACGTTCACAATCGTGCGGATATCCTCTTCGGTCACGAAGATCTGGTGCGCGTGGCGGATACCCAGAGGATGCAAAATGAGATTTGTCAGGAATCCGAAGAGCCACACAAACGGCGTTAGCATCCTGGCCACTTGCAGCATCGCCGGCGCCAGCCGCAGCGCCCAACGCTCGGCATCCGACACGGCGATCGTCTTGGGGATGATTTCGCCGAAGAGCAACAGCACAAAAGCCATCACGGCCGTCGAGATGACGGCGCCGTTGGCGATACCCATGCGAATAAAAAGATACGTTGCCAGCGAGTCGGCCGCCAACAATACAACAGTGTTGGCGATGAGGGTTGAGGTGAGAAATCGATTGCGGTCTTCGGTTAACGCGACGACCGAACGCGCGCGTTTAATGCCACGCTCGAGCATCGTTCGGGCGTGTAGCCGGGAAACGCTAATCAGTGCGGCTTCAGAGGCGGCGAAAAACGCGGCCAGCAGCACCAGGACGACGAGCGCGGCGATTTCGTAGGAGTGCATCTAGGGAGTCTCTGGACGGGGCGGCCTAAGCGCCCGGCCGGCTTCGTCGCGGGATGGTGTCCAATGCGCGGCCATTATAGCACACCGTGCGGGCGGGCCAGCAGAAAGATGGCAAGCGCCAGCAGGCTGCCGAGCGCGGCTCCCCACGAGACCTCGAACACGTTGTGGATGCGCGCTTCAACCCGGCTCTGGGCCACGAGTAAGGCGACAAAATATGCGAGCACGGCAACCAGCGGCCGCTGAAAGTACAGCGCCAGTCCGGTAGCAGCCGCGAATGCCAGTGCCGTATGCCCAGAGATCGCCCCGCCTTGAAACGGCGTTCCACGCCCAATGAACACCTTGGCGAAGATCGTTCCGATGACCGCGACGACGATTATCACCAGCGCCACGTTTGCCGGAACTGCACCCACGGCGGCATAGACGCGTTGACCACCTTGTTGAATGCCTTGATAGAAGACGAGATAGCCGACGAACATTGCGCCGGTGCTCGCGACGAATACCGCTCCCGCAGCCGCATCTTTCGCCGTCTTGGCAAGCGGATGATGCGCCACCGTTAGCAGATCGACCACGGCTTCGACCGCCGTATTGAGAAGCTCGAGCGATAACACGATAACTATGGTGATAATGATCGCGATAATGTAGAGGCGATCCAGTCGCAGCAGCATGGTCGCCACGAGCACCAGCGCCGCAATAACGAGATGCACCCGCAGATCGGGTTGGGTGCGCGTTGCGTAGAGAATTCCGGAAAACGC
>DASYYA010000086.1:0-6328 GCA_035934355.1 Candidatus Rubrimentiphilum sp.
CGGCGCCCCGCCCATAGCGCAGCGCATCCATCGGCTGCGCAATGCCGCACAAAAATCGGGTGACGTTAAGCATAGTGCGCGGATTCGTGCCACGGCGGAACATACGCGCACGTCGGTTCGCTGGCAAATGCATCGCCGGTCATCGTAAACGCGCGCGCCCGCGATCCGCCGCAGATTTTGCGAAACTCGCAGTAACCGCACTTCCCGCTAAACGAATCGGGATCGCGCAACCGGCGCATGAACGAATCGTCACGGTAGACGTCGATGAGCCGGTCGGTGCGCACGTTGCCCGCACTATGCGGCAAAAATCCGCTCGGGAAAATTTCGCCGAGATGGGAGACAAAAACGAAGCCCTTTCCATCGCCGATTGACGAAATGCCGCCGCCCCGATGTCCATGCTGCAGCAGATAGCGGCGATAGTGCGGCGCTTCGGTTGTTTTTACATCAAATGCGAGTGCGAGCGAAGCACGGTGTAAGGCCGTGAACGACGCTTCGGTTTCATCGGCGGTCAGCACATCTCCGACGGACGCGCGCCCCACCGGCACAATAAAGAACGCGCTCCAGCGCGTGATGTCGAGCATCGCGATGAAAGCCGCCATTTCGGAAATGCGTTTGTGGTTGAAGCGCGAGATCGTGGTATTGAGCTGCACGTCAATCCCCGTGTCGCGCGCTGCGCGTATCGCGTCGAGCGTTCGCATAAACGAACCGCGCACGCCGCGAAAGGCGTCGTGCGACGCCGCATCAGGAGCATCGAGGCTCAATGAAATGCGTCCACACCCAGCGCGTACGAGCGCCTGTAACGATCTGGGCGTTAGCCGTCCCGTTGCGCTTGGTGAAACCGCGGTACGCAGTCCGCGATAGACGGCGTATTCGACGATCTTGCAAAGATCGTCGCGCATAAACGGATCGCCGCCGGTCAAAATGAAGATCGGCCGACCGCATTCAGCGACCGCGTCGACGAGCGCAAAAGCTTCTTTGGTAACCAGTTCTCCGGCGTCGCGGCGCGGTTGCGCTTCGGCGCGGCAATGGCGGCACGCCAAGGCGCACGCTCGGGTCATCTCCCAAATGACGATTTGCGGAGCATCGGGGTATGTGGGGACGGCAGCATAATCGAGCATACAAAGAGCGTAGCGCGCGCGCGCGACCTCGGCGTGAGGGTCTTGGGAATGACTTGGGAAGGCTGCGTTCATTGGGCTTTCCCGTCACGCGGCTACAATCGAGACTCGAGGAGGCTTCCCAATGACTACCGTTCGCGTTGCAGGTTACTGTAATTGCCCGTTTTCGGCCGTAATCGAGTTCGCCGAAAATGCATTGAACGCGCGCACCGAGATGCGCGTCCCGTCCGGACCGTCATTTTCGGAGCGGGTGACGTTCACCAGCAGGTCGGTGGATGACCGCACCGACGAGGTCCGGCGTCACGATGCCCTGCTGCTCGCCTGGAAACCGAAGCATCGCACGCTCTTTCCCGACTTTCGTGGCGTGCTTCGTGCGCGGATGCAAAATCGAGGCGTGCAATTGCGTCTGGAAGGGCGGTATCAACCGCCATTCCGTAGCGCGGGCCGTCTCTTCGACGCGCTCATCGGCCGCGAAATTGCGCGGCGCACGCTGCAGCAGTTACTCGATGAGTTAACCGCCGACATCGAACGCCAATGGCAGCAATTTCGTTTCGACCACCAGCCGGTCGCCGAAAAATCGGAGACGCACGAACTCGCAAACCATTAGTGCGGCACCACCCAAACATAGGGCGTCGAAGGCTCACGCCCGGGCGGAACGTCCGCCGGCGCCGGATTTCCTCGCGGCCCGAGGCTTCTAACAAAACGGTAGATCGCGCGCTGATCACCGGTATTGAGCGCGCGCAGATCGTGCCACACCATCGGCCAATGGCCGCCGCGCGTGCGCACCATAAAAAGCCAATCCTTTTCTGAGATCTGCGCAAACTCCAAGCGAACGTTGGCGGCATAACTCGTTCCCCATGGACCGCGGTACCCGATCTTACTTCCGGTCATCCATTGCGCTGTCGGAATCGTGCCATCGGATTCGCGCCAGCCCGGGGTGTGACAATCGTTACAGCCGCCGAATCCCACCAAGTACTTGCCGCGCTCGATCAGCGGATCGACGCGCGCGCTGGCGAGCGGCAGCGAGAGCAACGTAAATGCTGCTGCCAAGAGAACGACCCCAATTTTCATGTGAGAGTATCGCGCATCGGCAATCAGAACCCCTCGATAAAGAGAGGGCCGCCCTACGACGGTCCTCTCTTTTCTTTGAACGCGGCCAGAGGCCGGGCAGCCTTAAGTAGCTTTGACTAGGACCTTCTTCGGCACGATGGACTTCATCGGCAGAAGCTCAATGGTCAGTATCCCTTTGTCGACGGTCGCGTTCACTGTTTCCGGATCCACGTCTTGCGGCAACAGAATAGTCCGGCTAAACGACCCAAATCGAATTTCCTTGCGGTGATACCGCGCGAATTTCTTCTCTTCGACAGTCGGATGGAAGGCAGAGATCACGACGGTGCTTCCCGTCACCTCGACGTTAATCTCTTTGGGGTCAAAACCCGGAACTGCCAATTCAAGAAAATACTTTCCGTTTTGGTCATAGAGATTCAGAGCCGGCATCGCATATGCAAAGCGCGGCGCCTGGAACTCGGCGAACGGAAAATCGTCGAACATCCGTTCAACCAGCGTGGCGAACTGGGTGTCGACATCCTTTTTTTGCTCTATCAGAGCCATTCAGATTCTCCTCATCCGGTCTTTACCGGATATTTTCAATCTACAGCTCGGCTGTGATGAACCGAGGAAAATCTTTGGAACATTTGCCTAACTGTGGAGCAATAAACCGGTTGGCGGACGCGCGAGCTCGACGGTGTACTTCCACGGCATCACCGCATCGTCGTCGGCTGCTGCGACTTCTATCGTAATCCGAATCGGTTTATGTGCGACCTTTTCGTCAGGTCGTACTTCACCACGACGGGTCGTGGCCTTGATATCTGTGGTATCCATGCCTTTAGCGTAGGACGACAGTTGGAAGAAGCGATGAAGTTTGGGCGAAATTCAGGGTCGTGAAAGCCCCCGTCGGCATCGCCGACAAACAGTTCCGCGACCTGCTGGAATCCGCACCGGACGCCATGGTTATCGTGGACCGGCAAGGTAAAATTGTGCTTGTCAACGCGCAAACGGAGAAGCTTTTCGGTTTTTCGCGCTCCGAACTGCTGGGTCAAAGCGTCGAAATGCTCGTCCCCGAGCGGTTTCGTGGGCGCCACGGCGGCCACCGTGAAACATTCTTTTCAACCCCGCGCACGCGGCCGATGGGAGCCGGTCTGGAGCTCTACGGCGTGCGCAAAGACGGCAGCGAGTTTCCGGTTGAAATCAGCCTCAGTCCGTTGGAAACCGACGACGGTGTCCTGGTGTCGAGCGCGATTCGCGACATTACCCAGCACAAGTACTTTGAACGCGCGCTGCAAGCGAAGAATGCCGAGCTCGAAAGCGCAAATCTGGCAAAAGACCGGTTCCTAGCAGGCATGAGCCACGAATTGCGCACGCCGCTCAACGCCATCATCGGCTTCACCGGAACGCTGCTGATGCAACTCCCCGGTCCGTTAACGCGGGAGCAAGAGAACCAACTGCGGATCGTGCAATCCAGCGCGCGCCACCTGCTTTCGCTGATTAACGATATGTTGGATCTGGCCAAGATCGAATCCGGTAAGATCGAGCTGCACCTCGAGCCGGTAATCGTTCAGGAAGTGATCGGCGAAGTCGCTGCGGCTTTGCGATCCTTTGCCGACGAGAAACATTTGAAGCTCCAGGTTGCCGCCCCGGCCAACGACATTGTGATCACGACCGATCGCCGCGCCCTCCATCAGATCCTTATTAATTTGACGAGCAACGCTATCAAGTATACGCCGGCAGGCTCGGTTCGCATCGAGCTGACGCGCACCGTTTCCGGAAATGCTGCGTTCGTCGAAGTGGCGGTGACCGATACCGGTATCGGCATAAGTCTCGAGGACCAAGCGCGACTCTTTCGCGCTTTCGAACAGCTCGACACGTCGAGCACGCGGCGCTTCGAAGGAACCGGGCTCGGCTTGTATCTGAGCCACCACCTCGCCACGCTGATCGGCGGAACCTTGCAAGTGCAAAGTGAGCCGAGCAAAGGAAGCACGTTCTCGCTCACCGTCCCGCTGCGATAATGCCGGCGCGCATTCTGGTGATCGACGACAATCGCGCGAACCTCGATCTGATGTCCTACCTCCTTCGAGCGTTCGGACACGTCGTCGACGGCATGACCGATCCGGCAGAGGGCTTGGCCGCTGCGCGAGGGACCGCCTATGACGCCATCGTCACGGACGTCCTGATGCCGGGCATCGACGGCTATCAGATTGCGCGTACTTTAAAGGAAGAAACGCGACTGCGAAGCGTCCCGGTCATCGCGGTCACCGCCCTGGCAATGTCCGGCGACCGGGATCGGATTCTCTCCTCGGGCTTCGACGGATATGTCGCCAAGCCAATCGAGCCGCGCAGTTTCGTCAAACAGATCGAGGCTTTTCTGCCCGAGTACCTGCGATCCAAACGTGGCTAGAATACTGGTGGTCGACGACGAGCCGGCAAACCGGCAGCTCGTCGCCGCGATTTTGCAGCCGCATGGGCACGAGGTCTTCGCCGCGGCAAACGCCGCCGACGCGCTGCGAGATGCACGAGATGCATGCCCGGATCTCATCATCGTGGATCTATTTCTCCCAGGAAAGGGCGGCGTCGACCTTATCAAAACATTGCGCGCGGCCCCCCCGACGCGCGAAGCAAAAATAGCGCTCTATACCGCGTCGCAGCCGGATCGCGCGCTGCGTGATTTCATGGAGAGCAACGGCATTGTGTCGCTGATTCCAAAACCGTCGGAGCCCGGGGTCCTTTTACGCATCGTCAACGATGCGCTCGCAACTTAGGCGGCGCGAACCGCCTTCAGCCCGCTTTGGCGCACGACGAGCACGGGAATATCGGCGCTGCGTAGCACGGCTTCGGCCACGCTGCCCAAGAACAGCCGGCGCAATCCGCTGCGTCCATGGCTTCCCATCACAATGAGATCGCCGCGGCGCTTCTTGGCAACTTGCAAAATCGCATCGGTCGGATTGCCTTCGGCGACTTCGGTTTGCACGCTCACGCCTTGGGCGCGAAGCCGAGCCGCCGCGTCATCGACAACCGCCCGTGCCTGATCTTGCACCGTCTCGAGCCAACCGTTGACCAGATCGGGAGTCGCAAACCCCAGCGCTGCGGCCTGCGCGATGTCGACAACCATAACTACCGTGCACGTTGCGTTCTGCTCTTTCGCAAGCGCGGCAGCGACATCGACGGCCTGATCGGCACAGCTGGATCCATCGATCGGGACAATGATTTGCTTGAACATGCGCAAAGCATAGCGGCCTCTTAGGAAAGCGCTGAGAACGTTCGGGGAATCGCAAGTGGCGGCGCGCGTAGCACTTGTGCTACAATAGACAAATGCCACGGGAAATTACACAACGCCAGTTACGGAACTCCAGTGGCGAGGTTATGCGCGCGCTCGATGCCGGCATTTCTTTCCGTCTCACCAGAAATGGAGTACCGGTTGGTGAGCTCACACCATTCGAACCGCGGGGATTTGTCTCCAAAGAGATTGTTCTAGCGGCATTTAGCCGAGCCGTGCCGGTGAATTTTGCGCGATTACGTACCGACCTTGACGCGATCGCCGACCAGGACGTTACGCCTCGTGCCTAAGCCGCGACGCGGAATCATCGATACCTCAGTTTTGATTTCGTTGGAGCATTTGAGCTCTCAGGATCTTCCCGAGGAAATGGCAATCACGGCGCTGAGTTTAGCGGAACTTGCCGCGGGGCCGCATGCCACAAGTGATCCGGTCGAACGCGCAAAGCGTCAAGATCGGCTACAACGTGTCGAGGCCACATTCAGTCCGTTGCCGTTCGACGCGGATGCAGCGCGCGCATATGGTCGCATATACGCGGCCGCTGCTGCAAAAGGCCGCAAGCCGCGCGGAAAACGCGCCGTCGACCTGATGATTGCCGCAATTGCCGATGCTTTAGGCATCCCGGTTTACACTTGTAACGCTGCGCCAGCGTGGCACCGGCATATAAACTTACGCCCGACTCGGTTGTAATCGGCCCCGTGCGTTCGCCAAGAAGGACGACTTCATACGGGACGACTTTGCGCGCCAACAAGGCGTTGGCGGTCGTGAAAACGTCGGCGGGCCCCGCGACGTCGAGCGCTTGCAATCCATTGTAGCCGGTAATACCAATACGGCGTTGTTTCATACGCCGACTCTACGCTAACTGGGGCTATGGCCGCAATGACCC
>DASYYA010000090.1:0-8115 GCA_035934355.1 Candidatus Rubrimentiphilum sp.
AAATCCGTCGCGCGCACGGTGGTGAAAAGACTCCTCCATTTTTTCCAAACGGTCGTCGGTATTGCCCCGGCCATGCAAGCGTTTTCGCGATGTTTCGTACGACACGTCAATCAAAATCGTGAGATCCGGCATCAATCCACCCGTGGCGGCATCGCAGATCGTCCGAACCGCTTCAATTGATTGCTGCCTCCCATATCCTTGGTAGGCAAGCGACGAATGAACATAGCGATCGCATAAGACGATTTCGCCTCCTTCGAGGGCGGGCCGAATAACGTCCGCAACCAGTTGCGCACGCGATGCATTCACCAATAACAACTCAGCCATCGGGCTGAGCTCGAAGTGCGGCTCGATAAAGACGCGGCGAATCGCATCCCCCACCGGAGTACCGCCGGGCTCTCGCGTCACCACGAGATCGAGTCCCTGCGCGCGCAACGCATTTTCCACGGCTAATAGGAGCGTGGTCTTTCCGCTTCCCTCGATGCCTTCGAACGAGATGAACGCTATGCTTCGGCGTCCTTGAAAATACGGACCCGCCTATTCGGTTCGAGGCCGGTGCTGCGCGATTGTAAGCGATATTTTTCCGCTAACTGGTGCTGCATGCGGCGCACGTATGACGTCTGCGGAGAGAGCTCGATCGCGCGGCTGTCCAACAGCACTTGATAGATCGCTTCCTCGGCTTCGCGCAGCGCAATCTCCTCCGTGTCGAGCGTTGGCAAATTGAAGACATCCTTCAGGCAGTTTTGAATCTGCGTCGTCGTGTTGGTTTTGATCGGGTAGATCGGAATGTTTTCCGACGCGATCTGTTTGAGCTTGGGTTGCTCCTTGCGCTCCAGAGATTTGAGCGTTATGACGACATCCGCATCATCCCATTTGCGCGCGATGGCCGCATTCACGCGCAAGTTTTGCACTGCGCGTTCGATCTTGTTGCGCGAGACCCCGTACGGAAAGATCATGAGCGTTTTTTCGCGTTCTTCTTCGGGTTCGTTGTACGCCGACGCCAGCGGAATGCGCGGCATCGACTCGGTATCCGCTTCCTGGACGATCGCGACGCCGCCCGCAGTCCGCTGGCGAATCTCGGGCTGCGGCTGATATCCGCGCAGCAACGCGTCGACCACGTCGGCAACATTCTTATGGATCGCCAGGCGATCGCGATCGTGAATCTCCACAACGACATCGAACGTCGGCGGCGCCTTGCGCTCGAGCACGGTCTTACGCGTACCGCGGCGGCGCGCTTCTTCATCCGAGAGCGTCACCGCGCCGATTCCACCGACCAGATCGGTCAGGGTCGGATTCATGAGAAGGTTTTCGAGCGTTTGTCCGTGTGCCGTGCCGATGAGCTCAACGCCACGCTCGGCGATCGTGCGTGCGGCTTCGGCTTCGGCCGCAGTGCCGATTTCGTCGATGACCACAACTTGCGGCATGTGATTCTCGACGGCTTCAATCATCACGGCGTGCTGCAGTGCCGGATCGGTCACTTGCATGCGCCGCGCAGTTCCGATTCCCGGATGCGGGATGTCGCTGTCACCCGCGATCTCATTCGAGGTGTCAACCACGACCACGCGTTTCCGATCCTCGGAGAGCACGCGGGCGCACTCGCGCAACATCGTCGTTTTTCCGACGCCCGGCCGGCCGAGCAGACAGATCGATTTTCCGCTGCGCAGAATATCGAGCACAATATCGATCGTCCCGTACACCGCGCGACCAACGCGGCAGGTTAAGCCGACGATCTTGCCGGTGCGGTTGCGGATCGCGCTAATGCGATGTAGCGTCTGCTCGATACCGGCGCGGTTGTCGGCGCCAAACGCGGATAAGCGCGAGCACACGTGCGCGATATCTTCAGTCGAAACCGGTGTGTCCGAGAGATAGACAAAATCGTTCTCGAACCGCGCCTCGGGCGGTCGCCCAAGATCGAGCACAACCTCGATCGTATCTTCGAGATTGGGCAGACGAACGAGCGATTGCCTTATCGGGAGGGGAAAAATATCGAGGAGTTGGGTGAGCTCCCAGTTGGGAGCCATGGATTCCGCTTTAACGGCCAATACTGATCCTCGCTTGCGAAATTTCCGTTTTGCTTATTTTTCCTATCCGCGCACCATGACCCTGCATCGCTTCTCTTTCACTTATTCTTTAACCACGCGTATGCGCGCGAGCTTGCGATCGTAAGGGCCCTGCATCCGGACTCCCGCTTTGACCTCGAGTGACAGGTAATCGATGATCTCGTCCGTGATCTCTTCGCCCGGCGCGATCACCGGAATGCCTGGAGGATAGGGCGAGATCGTCTCGGCGCAGATTCGGCCTTTGCTTTGTTTGAAGCGCACGGCTTCGGTCTGCGCCAAGAAGGCTTCGCGCGGCAACATGCGCATTGGCGGAATCTTGGGCAGCTTGTAACTGCCGGTTTTGAGCCGGCGCTGCAAAATGCCCGACGGCGAGAAAATATCGACCGGCCGGTCCTCGCGCGCCATTTCGGAGACGCCTTGCACCAAACGGTCCGCGGCGTCCTCGGTCGTTCCGATCGTAAAGAGCGCGACGATGTTGAAGAGGTCGGCCAATTCAACCTGGACGTTGTAGCGGCGGCGCAAAATTTCCGACGCTTCGTAGCCGGTATAACCGAGGTTCTTAACCGTGATAGTGACCTTCGTGGGATCGAGATCGAAAACACCCGGTTGCCCTTTGAGCTCGTTCCCGAAGCAATAGATACCCGGGATGGCATTGAGCCGTTCGCGCGTTTTGTTTGATAGCTGGATAGTGCGCGTCAACAGTTCTTCGCCTTCGGTGGCCATCTGTTTGCGCGCGACATCCAGCGAAGCCACCATCGGAAGATTTGGCGAGGTCGAAAGAAACATGCGCAAGACACCTTCGAGCCGATCGATACGCACGCGCGGACCGATTTGATGCAGCATCGCGCATTGTGAAAAAGCCGAGAGCATTTTGTGCGTCGAGTTGATAACGAGATCGGCTTTGGCCGCGGTTGCCGAGACCGGCAAGCCCGGATGAAAGTGAAAGTGGGGTCCCCACGCCTCGTCGACGAGGACGATTTTGTCTGCGGTATGCGCGAGTTTAACGATCGCTTTGATGTCGGCCGCGACGCCGTAGTACGTGGGCGTAACGACGTACGCAGCTTTGACATCGGGATGCTCACGCAACGTTTGCGCGACAACCTCCGGCGTTACGCAGTGGTCCATGTGCAGCGCCTCATCGACAACGGGCTGCATGTAGACCGGCTCGGCACCGCTCATCACCAATCCGCTCAGCATCGACTTATGCGAATTACGCGGAACCGCCAATTTGTCGCCGGGATTCACGGCAGCCATCATCATACACTGGTTGCCACTGGTCGAACCATTGATCAAAAAGTAGCTGCGGTCGGCCCCGTACGCTTCGGCCGCCAGCTGCTGCGCGAGCAACAATGATTCCGTCGGTTGGAGCAAATCGTCAATGCCCGGCATCGGCGTGAGATCGATGGCGCAAAAATTATCACCGACGAACTCGCGAAAAGCCAAATCCATCCCGATGCCTTGTTTATGGCCCGGCGTGTGAAACGGGATGACGCCGGCATCGACGTAGTCGAGCAGCGCCTGAAAATACGGAGTCTTAAACTGATCCACGGCACCTCTCCCTTCCGGAGAGCAACAAGCGAGCTTTTAGGACGTAACCTGCGGGCTACCGTCCCTTAGCCGTGGCGCTGTGATGCGAGATGAGCCACGCCGCTTTGCGCAGCGCGATGCTGGCACGGGAGCCCATCATGCGAGCACTTCAAATCCTAAACGATCGAGCATCGCAAAATCGTCGGCGTCGGCTCTTCCGGGAGTCGTGAGGTAATCGCCAAGCACGAGTCCGCTCGCGCCGCCGCGCATTCCCAGGTCTTGCAATCCTTGGAGCGTCACTTCGCGGCCGCCCGCGAACCGAATCAACGAACGCGGCATCGTCAACCGCGCCAGCGCGACAAAGCGCAACGCTTCCGCAGGCTCGACCAACGGACGATTGCCAAATGGTGTTCCCGGGCGCGGATTCAAGAAATTAATCGGCACTTCTTCGGGCGCTAAACTCTGCAGCTCCAACAGGAAATCGACTCGATCGGCGACCGTCTCGCCCATGCCGATAATGCCGCCGCAGCAGAGCTCGAGGCCCGCGCGTTTCACGCGCAAGCATGTTTGCAGCCGCTCTTCATAACTATGCGTCGTGCAGACGAAAGGAAAGTAACGGCGCGAGCTCTCGAGGTTATGATTGACTTTGTCAACGCCGGCCGCAACGAGCTGCGCGATCTGCGCGTCGTCAAGAATGCCAAGCGAGACGGCAACAGTCAATGGAAAACGGCGCTTAATCTCCGGAATCGCTTCGCACACGCGGTCGAGTAATTTTTTCGACGGGCCGCGTACCGCGACGACGATGCAAAACTCGCCCGCTCCGCGCGCATGGGCTGTCCCTGCGGCTTGCACGAAGCTTTCGACCGATCCCACCGTCTCGGGCTCGACGTCGGTTGCATACCGCGCACTCTGCGAGCAAAAGTTGCAATCTTCCGAACAGCCGCCTTTTTTGGCGTTGTAGAGGACTTCCACCGCGATCGCGTTGCCGCAGTACGCCTCGCGAACTTGGTCGGCGAGCGCGAGGAGTTGGGGCACATCGCGAGCCGGCAAACGGAACAACTCCTCGAGCAGCGCTCGATCTGCCGCCTTCTGTCCGATGAGCACACGCTCTCGCGCGCGCTCGACGCTTTCTCTGGTAACTTTCATCTTTCTATCAACGCATCGAAAAGCGCGGCACCTTGGCTGACCGACGCAGCCTCGTCGCGCTCAAACGGCAGAATGCCAAGGACGTTGATTTTTCCCTGCAACACACGCTGCACGTCTTCGACGTACGAAGCCTCCGAGCGTTCCCAGCGATCGACGAGCACGGCGCCCGCCACACTTAATTCGGAATGCCGGCACAAGTCGATCGTCAGCAGTGCGTGGTTCATGCAACCCAACCGCAGACCAATGACCAGCAGCACGGCCAGCGGCGCGGCTTTTGCAACCGAAGCGAAGTTTTCCGTACGGTTGAGCGGAACCGCAAGACCGCCTGCGCCTTCAGCGACGACTGCGCCCTCAACCGCATTGATGCGTTGCACCAGATCGGCGGCGTGCACGGGCGGCACACCGTCAGCCAGCGCAGCCGACCATGGATCGGCGGCTCTTGTAAACCGCGCTAGTTCGATTCCGGTGCAACCGGCCAGCGCACTTGCGCGCGCGCAATCGCCCGCTGCATCTTGGGACAAACCCGTCTGCACGAGCTTCACGATAGTCACCTCTCCGGCGGCGCGCAACCGCAATGCAAGCGCAGCGGAAACACGAGTTTTGCCGACATCGGTGTCGGTTCCGGTTATGAGATAGCGGTGCACGCCGCTAACGTATCGAGCAGCAGATCAATTTGGGCGTCGGTGTGATCCGCGCGAACGCAGAGCCGCAGGCGTGACGTACCTTCGGGCACAGTCGGCGGCCGAATTGCGGGCGCGCGAATTCGCTGCGCCGCACAACGCTGCATCGCATCGAGCGCGGCTTGTTCGCTCCCAAATAGCACGGCAACAATCGGTCCACTCGAACCGAGAACTTCCAATCCAAGCTGCCTGAGCCCATCGCGCAAACGATTCGCTTTATCCAACAAGCGCGTGCGCGCGTCGCCGGCGTTTTGCGCCAGCAGAATACCGGCGCGCGCCGCAAATGCAATCGCCGGCGGCAGGGCAGTATCGTAAATGAAAGCGCGCGCCAGATTTATCAGCAGCTCGATGACGCGCTCAGGTCCCGCGACAAAACCTCCGGCTGCACCAATTGCCTTGCTCAATGTGCCCAGAACGATTATGCGATCGTCTGGCGCGCCGTATGCCAATCCGCGACCGTTGTTGCCCAAGACACCGAGGGCATGCGCTTCGTCGAGCAATACGATATCCTCATCGCGGAGACGTTTGGTCATGTCGCCAACATCAAGGCGATCTCCGTCCATCCCGAAATATGTTTCCGAGACGATCAACGCGCGACTATTTCGCGCTTCGGGCAGCCGCGCGTGCGGATAGATCTCTCGTGAAATGTTGGTCAGCCGCATGCCGTCGATCAAACTTGCGTGATTGAGCGCATCGGAATAGATCGTGCGGGCCGCCATCGCCAGTACTTGGATTGCGCCGAGTGCTGCTAAATATCCCGAAGAAAAAAGTAGAGCTCGTTCGCGGCCGACCCAGCGAGCAATATCTTCTTCGAGCAGCCGGTGTTCGCGATGGCGCCCGCCGAGAAGGCGCGAACCGCCGCTCCCAACGCGTTTCGCTTGGCGCAGCGCTTCGACCATCCGTGAATCCGTGGCTAATCCCAAGTAATCGTTGCTGGAGAAATCGGCTGCATACGTTTGCTCGTCGTTACCGATTTCGCGGTACTGATCGACTTTTCGAATGCGATCCAGCTCCGCACCCACCCTTCGCAAGTACTCCGGAGTCATGCGTCTAAGGCCGCCAGCAGATCGCCGGTGAAGCGCGCGAGCTCCGGCACCGAGCTCGATAAGGGTGGCACGAGCTGGATCACGTTTCCGATTGGCCGCGTAAACTGGCCGCGCGCATACAATTCGTTCGTCAGCTGCCAAGGAGCGATCGCACCGGCATCTACTTCGATAGCAGCCATCAAGCCGGCCCGGCGCACTTCGCGCACATGCGGATGTGCGCTCAGCGGGTTAAGCAGCCGGTCCAATTCACCGTTTAAAACGCCCACGTGATCCAGCGTTCGGTCGTTTTCGAATATTGCAAGATTTGCAAGCGCTGCGGCGCACGCGATCGGATTGCCGGCATATGAGTGACCGTGAAAGAACTGCTTTCGTTCTTGGGGGCCTCCGAGGAATGCCTCAAAGACCCGGGCCTTAACGGCGGTCGCCGACAACGGCAGTGCGCCGCCGCTCAAGCCTTTTCCGACGCAAACGACATCGGGCTTAAGATCGAGCTGCTCGTGGGCGAACATTGTCCCAGTACGCCCGAACCCGGTCGCTATTTCATCGACGATAAGGAGCGGCTCCATGTCGCGCAGCGGCTCGTACAGCTCGCGATCGACAATGCGCATACCGGCCGCCGCCTGAACGATAGGTTCGACGATCACCGCCGCCACATCGGGCGCCCGCAACAATTCAGGGTCGCCGCCATAAACTCGCGACTCAAAAGTAATCGCATCGAATCGCGATCGAAACACTTCGATTCCCGAAACGCTCATCGCGCCGGCCGTATCCCCATGGTAAGCGTCTATCAGACGAATAAAGCGCGTGCGCTCGGGGTAACCCGCGGCTTGCCAAAATCCCAACGCCATCTTGAGCGCTGCCTCAACCGCACTCGCTCCGTCGCATGCATAAAAAACGCGATCGAGCTGCAGCAGCGCCGCCAATCGTTCTGCAAGTTCTTCGGCTATGGAATTCGTCGCGCCAAGCAGCGTTGCGTGATCGAGTGTCGCGGCTTGCCACGCGATCGCTTCGACGATTTCCGGCCGGCAATGTCCGTGGATCGTCGTCCAAATGGAACTGACGGCGTCGAACGCGCGCCGGCCGTTCGCATCGATCAAATAATTGCCCTCGCCGCGTATGAAATTGCGTTGCGCCGGATCGAAACTATCCATCTGCGTGAACGGCATCCAAAGTTTACTCGCGACGTTCAACACGGCGCACACTCTCGAATCGCAAGCACGGGGTGTATTTCAACTCCGGTCGCAACGCCGGCGGCCAATCCTCCGACTTGCCCATCGACAAAGTCAAAGAGAAGCGGGCCGATCAACTCAATCTGCCGATTTACCGGGCGCCACTGGGTTATCGACGGAGTGCCGAAAAGTCTGATGAAGGTGCTTCGGGCCTGCGATACCGCGGTGCGATAATGCGCGGGCGTGTCCGGCATTCGCGCCGGGTCGGGAATCTCGGCAATCATCGTGTGCGCCGCTGCGTTGGGCTGCGCAATTGCGAGATGAATATCGCCGTCATTCGCAAGCTCAAATCGAAGCAGCTTTGCTCGGACGCGATAGATCTGCCGCTCAGCGGGAACACGTGGCGCGTCCAGACCGTCGACGCCCGCCGGACGAGGCAAGGCGCGCAGCTGATCGACGGTAGCGTTCACGGGATTGACGTTAATGACCG
>DASYYA010000055.1:0-13381 GCA_035934355.1 Candidatus Rubrimentiphilum sp.
TGTCGCGCACCGTATCGCGACCAATAATGCGCGCCCGGGCCACCTGCTTGTTATCGATAGTGACGCGAATATTCCACGCAGAATCGATCGCATGTGCCACGGTCAGCATGTCGCTGCCCCACGGTCCGCTTGCGACTACGATGCCGCTGGCGAATTCGCGGTCCGGTGCGCTTCCCTTCGGGTCTCCCGGTACACTCATCGTGAGCAGCACAACCGATGGGCGCAAGCGGCCGGCCGCCGAGATGAAGGCATCTTCGGGCCGCTGCGAACCAGCGCATGCGGAAAGCAAGAGAAACGCGAAGCAAACCGCGATACGATTTGTCATGCGCACAACAAGGCCGCGAGCGACGCTTTCAGTTCGGAGATTCCCGATCCGGTCAATGCGCTAACACTCAGATCCGCGACGTTCCCGGCGCGCTCACTGTTGAGAACATCTTTCTTGTTGAAGACCACGAGCCGCGGTTTGTTCTGCAGTTGCAAATCTGCGAGCGTCCGATCGACGGCGCTCATCTGACGGCGCCAGTCGGGGTTGGATGAATCGACGACATGAATCAAAAGCTGCGCTTGTTCCAATTCTTCGAGCGTGCTGCGAAATGCCGCGACCAAGTCTTTCGGCAAATCGGTAATGAATCCGACGGTATCGACCGCGCGGATATACTTTTGGTCACCAAGCCAGACGCGGCGTGTCGTGGGATCGAGCGTTGCAAAAGGCTGATCGGCAACCAATGCATCAGAGCGTGCGAGCCGATTGAGCAGCGAACTCTTGCCGGCATTGGTGTAGCCGACCAACCCGACAAGCGGCTCGTTTCGTGCGCCGGACCGGCGGTTTTCGCGCTGCCGCCGCACGTCGGCGAGCTGCCGGCGCAGCAGGCTGATACGCGCGCCGATGCGGCGTCGGTCGACCTCGAGTTTGGTTTCGCCGGGACCGCGCGTACCGATGCCACCGCCCAAACGCGAAAGATCGGCTCCGATACCGATCAGATTCGATTGCCGGTATCGTAATTGAGCAAGTTCGACTTGCAGTTTGCCTTCGCGGCTGCGAGCGTGGCGCGCGAAGACATCTAGGATGAGCATCGTGCGATCCACGATCGGCAGCGGAATGATCTTCTCGAGATTCTTGCGCTGGCGCGGACGCAGCTCGTTGAGCGTGATGACCAACGCAGCGCGAACGTCACGCGCCAAAACGGCGATCTCTTCAGCTTTGCCGTGGCCCACGAGCGTCGCCGGATCGACGCGTGCGCGCCGTTGCACCACGCGGTCGGCAATACAGGCGCCGGCAGCCGTTGCCAACGCTTCCAACTCTACGAGTTCGGGCTCAATCGGGCGCTTCGGATCCTCGGTATCGACGGCGACCAGCAGCGCGCGCGTTAGCGCGCGATCGGGCGTAACTGCGCGCTGAGCCATGCAACGGCTTGATTGTAATTGGGCCCCGGCCGGTACAGCAGCGAGGCGTCGTTGATAATAAAAACATGTTTGCGGCGCACAGCATTCAGTGAACGCCATGGCTCGCGGTCGAGAACACCCGTTAGTTGCGCATCACGCGACGCCAACAGCGCATCGGGCTGCAGACGCAACAGCGCTTCGGGGCTAAACTGCGCGTATGCCTCCGGCAGCGAAGTCACGGCGTTGCGTCCGCCGGCAAAGGCGATTAGCGACGAAATATACGATTGCGGACCAACCGTCCAAATCGGCGTCGTCTGCACCACCACGAAAACCGACGGACGCCGTTGAAAGTGCTCCGATCGCTCCAGCGCTTGCGTCCGGGCGCGCAGCGAGCGTACCAGACGTTGTGCTTCCGCCGAGTCGCCGCTGACCGCGCCAAGTTTGCCGACATCCGCGAGTAAATCCGAGTAGCTGTCGTCAGGTATCAGGAGAACGTGGATGCCGGCGCGTTGGAGCGGTGTCACCGCGATCCGTTGCGCCGGGATTCCCACCACCAGATCCGGATGCAATGCAATGATCCGCTCCGAATCGACGCTGGTCGCGTCATTAACGCGCGGTAGATTGCGCGCACATGAGGCGGTCGTGAACTGCGAGACGCCGACCAACTCACGACCTGCGCCGAATGCGCAGAGGTCGTCGCTAAACGAAGGCATCAACGCCACAATGCGCCGGGTAGCGGATGCATGTGCCGAAGGCGCCGGCGCGGATGTGCACGCGGTCAGCGCTATGAGCAGCAATACGGTTATTTTCGACACGAACGCGTCAGCTTCAAGAACCAGGAAGACGCGCCTGCATCGCGGTATTGCGAACACATAGGTTTGCGCGCGGGAAGCCGGTCGAATGCCGGCACGGTCGCGCCACTGTAGGCGGGGAGCCGCCCAACGTCACTCTTTTGGGGAAGGCGTGGGCACGATGGCAAGGATCCGCGAGTCAGGATACCAGCGCAAACTTCGCACAACCACCTCGCTTGAAGGGAAGTGTTGCCATGAAATTCCCCGTTGTATGCGCGTTTGCTCTTGTGTTGATCGGCGCTTCACCATCGCCGTCCCCATCGCCGTTACCCGAAATCGCGCACGTGTTTACCACCGATCGCGCCGATGAGACGTTAAATAATGCGGCGCGCACGACGTTTATCGTAACGCATAACGAGATCGAACGAAAAGGCTATCGTACGATCGGCGAAGCGCTCGAACATTTGCCCGCATTCGAACTCGCACCTTACGGCGCGCTCGGCGCATCTGCGCAATACGGCATTCGTGGAAATAATAGCGCGCAAGTACTAGTCCTGATCGACGGACTGCCGGCGCCGGGATCGTTCTCCAATAGCGTAGAGCTCGAAACGCTGCCGACAACCGGCGTCGACCGCATCGAGTTGGTCGAGGGCGGCGGCTCGACACTCTATGGCACGGGCGCAATCGGTGGCATCGTCAACATTATCACGGATCGCACGGCGCAATACGGCGCAACGGTGCGCGCCGGATCGTTCGGCGAGCGATCGCTTGACGTGCGCACGCCGCATTTTCAATTCTCACGCATCGTGGCGACGAATAGTTACTCCTTACCGGACGGCACGACACGGCCGAATAGCGACTATGCGGCCTCGTGGCTGCACGCGGATTATGCCGCGCGCGTCGGAACCTTTGACGGACTATTGCGCGCCGAGATCGGTAGCGACCGCGGCGGTGAACCCGGTCCGGATGAATTTATCTCGCCGACGTCACGCGAGACGGACCTCAACGCCGGCATCGACCTCACACTGACGCACCGCGGTGCGCATTCCGAGACGACGATGCAACTCGGAGGCACCAATCAACGCATAACGTTTGAGTGCGATGAGTCGACCGATTTCAATTGCTTTCAACCGGTGCAATCGCTTAATACTGAAAGCCGCTTGGATTTCGGCGCGCGCAACCTCGTCAGTACCAACAGCGGACAACTGCTCTACGGCATCGATCTCTCGCGCGGATCGGTGCGCGAAGACGCAGGCGGAAGTTTCTCGACCAATGCGTTGGCGCAAACCGCTGCGTACGCGCAGCAGAACTTCGCAACACAGTGGGGACACACGTACATTGGCGTACGCGGAGAGCGCGACGGCGCCTTAGGCGGCGAGCTCTCGCCGTCCGCCGGATTTATCGCGCGTCTGAGCGATGCGGCGATTCTGCGCGGAAATATCGCGTCGGCATTCCGTGCGCCTAACGCGAGCGAGCTCTATTTTCCGGGTTTCGGTAATCCGGCACTGCGGCCCGAGCGGGCGAAGGTGATGGATTTAACGTTCACTGACCCTAAAGCGGCCGGAGGCATATCGGTTGGGTGGTTCCAAAATCGCACCAGCGATCTCATTGTGACCGAACTCATCGATCCGGTGAACTTTATTTTTGCTCCGGAAAACGTCGACCATGCACTGATTGCGGGGTTGACGTTGGACGCACATACAGCGCCGCTGCATGGGTTTACCGCGGCGCTAAATGTTACCGATCTCTACAGCGCACAAGATTTGGATACGCAGGCGCGATTGCCCGACGATCCCGTCTTCGTCGCCAACCTCAGTTTGGATTACGCGAGCACCGGCTTCGTTAGTGCATTCGGTGTTGCCGTGCACGCGGCCGGAAAGCGAGGCTCGATCGATTCGACTCTCGCGCAGTTCGATCAACCGATTGCGTTTTCGCGCGCAGATGCATATCTGTCGCTGCGACCGGCGCCGAAGCTTGCGCTCACACTCCGTGTCTACAATATCGGAAACGAACGCTATGCCGCCGTAAACGGCTTTCCGTTACCCGGCCGCAGTTTTAACCTCGAGCTGGCGACGCACTGAGCGTACGGCTAACGTTGCTCACGGCGGCGTTGCTGCTCGCCGCGGTGGGCGCACTCTTCGTCGGCGGAACGACGATTGGACCAAACGCAATCTTTGGTGCACTCATGCATCCGCATCAAGGCGAAATCGCAACGATCGTCTGGCAGCTGCGCCTATCGCGAATTGCGATCGGCGCTACGGTGGGCGCTGCCCTCGCCGTTGCCGGCGCGCTCCTTCAAGGTTTGTTACGTAATCCGCTTGCCGATCCGTATCTTACGGGCGTAAGCGCGGGCGCCGCGGTTGCAATCGTGTTGGGATTCTTAGCGGGGATCGGAATTGCGGCAATCCCACCGCTCGGTTTTGTTGCGGGATTGGCCACAACGGCGATTGTCGCAACATTGGCCCGGCGCGGCTCCGGAATCGACTCGACGCGTCTGATCTTAGGAGGCGTGTCGCTCTCCGCCTTATTTGCAGCGATTATCGCGTTAGCGCTCACGCGTGCCGCGAGTGCGGGGGCAGCCCAAGCAATTGTCGGGTGGCTCGCCGGAACACTTTCAGGACGAGGTTGGAACGAACTCGCGCTGGCATTGCCGTATGTCGCGCTGGGCCTCGCCCTGGCGTTCTTGAGCGCGCCGGCACTGAATGCGCTGCGTTTAGGCGATGTGCGTGCGGGATCGGTTGGCGTCGATGTAGCGCGCGCGCAGTGGACGATTCTCGCTGCGACCTCGTTGTTGGCCGCATCCGCGGTGACGCTTTCCGGAACGATCGGCTTTGTGGGGCTGATCATTCCGCATGCCGCGCGCCGAATTGTCGGTTCGGATGCGCGGTATGCGCTGTTAGCCTCGGCGTTGCTTGGCGCGACACTGGTAATCGTCGCGGACGCAGTCGCTCGCAGTGCATTTGCGCCGGCCGAGATTCCACTCGGCGTGCTCTTAGCATTCATCGGCGTTCCGACGTTTCTCTATCTCTATCTGCACGATCGGCGCGCCACCGCATGATGACCGTCCGCGACTTGAGTGTATTCGTGGCGGGCCATGAGCTGCTCGCCGGGCTATCCTTCGATATTTTACCGGGAGAATTTTTAGGTATTCTCGGTGCCAACGGTGTGGGAAAGACGACGTTGTTACGGACGCTCGCGGGGTTGCGCCCGATCGAACATGGGAACGTGCGTATCGACGATCGCGACGCGCGCGCTCTTTCGCCTGCCGAGCGTAGCCGCGCCATCGCATTAATTACCGGTGACGAGCTCTTCGCGGATCGCCTGACCGTGCGCGAAGTTGTTTCGGCGGGACGGTATCCGCATCATCACTGGTGGCAGTGGCGCGAAGAGCGCAGCGATGCCGATGCGATCGCGTATGCGTTGGCGGCCGTCGATCTCGAAGGCTTCGCCGAGCGCGAATTTCTCACGCTCTCGAGCGGCGAGCGCCAGCGGGTCTGGCTGGCCCTCGCGCTGGCGCAAGAAGCACCGCTGATGCTGCTCGACGAGCCGACCAGCCATCTTGACTTACGCGCTGCGCATGAAATTCTGCACCTCTTACGAGCCCAAGCGTCCGGAGGCAAAGCCGTGGTGTGCGTGATGCACGATCCCAACGAGGCCGCCGCATTCTCGGACCGAGTCATACTGCTGGGCAAGGGCGGCATTCTGGCAGCCGGCCCACGCGAGACGGTCCTTTCGCCTGAGCGGCTCGAGCTTGCCTACGGCCTTCCGATGGAGAGCCTCCGCACGGAGTCGGGCGCGCCCCGAGTCTTTCCTCGACACCCCGCATAATCGGCGGGCCGAACCTTTTACCGGGTGGCTAAGGCGCTCGCGCTCGGGCTGTGCGACCATAATTTAAACGCCTCCACAGAGAGAGAAGGGATTTGCGTATGGCAATTACGACCGGGGAACTCAAGACCAAGGCGTCCACAAACGGCAACGGCAACGGCGTGCATCGAAAGAACTCGCCCAAAAGCCTGATCGACTACATGAAGAAAACCGGAATCAAAATGGTGGACTTTAAGTTCACCGATGTTCCGGGAACGTGGCAGCACACAAGCGTGCCGGCCGATCAAGTCGACGAAGATACGCTGGTCGGTGGAATTGGATTTGACGGATCCTCGATTCGTGGATTCCAAGCGATCCACGAATCCGACATGATTCTAAAACCCGACGTCGAGACCGCCGAGGTCGACACGTTTTGCGGCGTCCCGACGCTATCGGTGATCTGCGACGTTTTCGATCCGATCGCCCGCGAACTCTACCATCGCGATCCGCGTAATATTGCGCGCAAAGCCGAAGAGTATTTGCGCAAATCCGGAATCGCGACCGTCGCCTATTTTGGTCCCGAAGCGGAGTTCCATTATTTCGATCGCGTCGCATACGAGAACTCGCCGAACCGCACATACTACGAAATCGATTCGAACGAAGCCAGTTGGAATAGCGGACGCGAGCCCGGCGCCCGCGGTTACACGCTGCGCCCCAAAGAGGGCTACTTCCCGGCGGCACCGTCGGATACAACCAACGACGTGCGCGCCGAGACGGCGCTCGTGCTCAAAGAATGGGGCATCGATGTCGAGATGCAGCACCACGAAGTCGGCGCTCCCGGACAAGCCGAGATCGACTTCCGCTTCAATTCGCTCTTAAAAACCGCCGACAATTTGATGACTTTCAAGTACGTCGTGCGCAATGTCGCGGCTCGATATGGTAAGACCGTTACGTTTATGCCGAAGCCCGTCTTCGGTGACAACGGCAGCGGCATGCACGTGCATCAATCGCTCTGGAAAGATACCGAACCGCTCTTCTACGATAAAGCCGGCTACGCCGAATGTTCGCAGATGATGCTCTACTATATCGGCGGGTTGCTAACGCATATCGATTCGCTGCTTGCCTTTTGCGCGCCGACCACCAACTCGTACAAACGGCTGGTCCCGCACTATGAAGCACCGGTGAACGTGGCGTTCTCCGCGCGCAACCGTTCGGCGGCAGTGCGCATTCCGGTCTTCTTCTCCGGCAACCCCAAGACCAAACGGCTCGAGTTCCGTCCTCCCGACCCGACGGCCAATCCGTACTTGGCGTTCTCCGCGCTGCTCTGCGCCGGACTCGATGGAATAAAACGGAAGATCGATCCCGTTGCGGCCGGCTTTGGACCGCTCGAGGAAAACATCTACGATCTGCCGGCCGAGAAAGCGGCAAAGATTCGTTCGGTGCCGGGTTCGCTACGCGAATCACTCGATGCATTACGCAACGACCACGCATACTTAACCGACACGGGCGTCTTCTCCGAAGATTTCATCGACCTGTGGATCGCTTACAAAACCGAACGCGAGCTCAAACCGGTGGAAATCCGTCCGCATCCCTACGAATTCTACCTTTACTACGACGCGTAAACTGCGGCCATTCTAGAGCAAGAGAGGCTTCCAAATGGAAGCCTCTCTTTATAGTCGAAACGTCGCGCCATGCAAACGGGGTCGCTCGCCTCGATTTTCAAGAGTTACGACGTCCGCGGCATTTACCCGGACGAACTCAATGAGGACCTCGCATATAAAATCGGGCGTTGCTTTGTGCCACTGGTTAAAGGCAAGAACGTCGCCGTGGGCCGCGACATGCGTGAGTCCGGCGAACGCCTTTTTGCGGGCTTTGCGCGCGGTGCATCCGAGGCGGGCGCCAATGTGCTCGACATCGGTCGCGTCTCGACCGATGCGCTCTATTTTGCAGTCGGCAAATACAATTTGGATGGCGGCGTGATGATCACCGCTTCACACAATCCTGCAAATTATAATGGCTTAAAGTTCACCCGCGAAAAGGCGGAAGCAATTTCGCTGGACACGGGTCTTTCAGAGATTCGCGATCGGATCGCCTCGGGCAACTTACCGCCGCCGGCGGCCGCAGCGGCCGGTCAGATTACACAGAGAAACATCCTCGAAGATTTTGCTACGCATTGCCTTTCATTTATCGATCCGGCGAAGATCAAACCGTTCAAGATTGCCATCGACGCCGGCAACGGCATGGCCGGCGAGACCGTGCCGCATATCTTCAAGCATCTACCGTGTACCGTCGTGCCATTGTATTTTGAACTCGACGGGAGCTTTCCGAACCATCCGGCAAGCCCCATCGAGCCTGAGAACATGATCGACTTGCAAACGGCAGTCCGCAAGCATGGCTGCGATTTAGGCGCGGCCTTCGACGGCGACGCCGATCGCATGTTCATCGTGGACGAGAAAGGCGACTTAATCGACGGGAGCACCGCGACGGCGCTGGTTGCGCTCAACACGCTCAAGCGCCATCCCGGCAGCAAGATACTGTATAATTTGATCTGCAGCCGCAGCGTGCCCGAGCTCATACAAAAAAATGGCGGCATCCCGATTCGCTCTCAGGTTGGCCACTCCTTAATCAAGCACACGATGCGAACGGAGGACATTATTTTTGGCGGCGAGCACAGCGGCCACTTTTATTTTCGCGATAACTGGTATGCGGATTCGGGAATGATCGCCCTGATGGAGTGCTTGGAGCTCTTCAGTGAGGCCAACAAGCCGGTAAGCGAGGTCATCAAACCGATCGACACTCGGTTCCGCTCGGGTGAGATCAATACGGCGGTCAAAGATGTTCCCGGCAAACTGCGGGAGCTCGAAGCGTTTTACAAGGACGCCGATATCGATCATCTCGACGGCGTGACAATCTCGTATCCCGATTGGTGGTTAAATGTACGCCCCTCGAACACCGAGCCGCTGCTGCGATTGAACGTTGAAGGCGACACACGCGAGCTCATGGAGCGCCATCGCGACGAGGCGCTGGCGATCATCCGGAGAAGTTGAGCGCGTGAGCCGATTTGTCATCGGCCCAGCGTCAATTGCGCTGGGTGACGGTTCATCTGTCACTGGACGCATTGCGGTCGAAAATGGCCGCATCATTGAACTTCTTCCGTCCGACGGCACGACAGATCATCGTTTACCCGACGGCGCGCACATTGCGCCCGGTTTAATCGACGTGCACACCAACGGCGCGGGCGAATTTTTGTTCAATCGCGACCAAGGTTACGCCGTCCCCGTGGCTGCCGTCGAGTATGCGCGTCAAGGTGCAACCGCGTTTGTGGCTTGCATCATGACCGCACCCTGGGAGTCGATGTTACATGCGGCCGGCGAAATCGCCGAAGCCGCGCACCAACTCGAAGAAGACACGCCGCGCGGCGCGCGCTGTCTCGGCATTCATTTCGAGGGCCCGTTCCTTAATCCGAAGTTTCGCCGCGTGCACCAACAGCAGTGGATCATTCCGGCGACCGCTCAACGCACGCGCGCTCTCGTCGAGGCGTGCAAAGGTACGTGCGTCATGGTAACGATGGCGCCCGAAGTTGACGGCGTCTCCGACGCGGCCCGTTATTTCTTGGAACATGGCGTGGTCTGCTCGGCGGGCCATACGGCGGCGCGGTATCGCGAAGGTTTACTTGCGATCGGACTGGGGTTTCGGTCGTTAACGCATGCGTTCAACGCGATGCCTCCGCTCGATCATCGCGAACCATCGATTTTGGCAGCCTTCATTCAGGATCCGCGGACGACCGTACAGGTAATCTGCGACGGGATTCATGTGGCGCCGGTCATGATCGACCTGCTCTATCGCACGCTGCGCGAACGCGTGATTCTGGCGACCGACAATATGCCGGCTGCAGGTCCCGGATATCATATCGCGGGCGGTGTGATGCGTTCCGAAGACGGAACGATCGCGGGCAGCGCGTTGCGGATGGATGAAGCCGTACGCAACTACATGGCGTACACCGAATTGCCGTTTGCCAAAGCCGTTACGGCCGCGAGCTATGCACCGGCGAAACTCTTGGGGCTCGATCGGGAACTCGGCCATATTGCTCCGGGCGCCCGCGCCGATCTGTCGTTCTGGGATAAAGATTTCAACGTCATTGGCACGATGGTCGGCGGCGTTTCGGTTTTCGGCGACATTTTCACACCCGCGGCTGCTTAATTACCGCTGAACGTTACCTTGAAAAGATAACGACCGGGAATAGCTCTGCAATTGACGATATGCGGTTGATGGGTTGATATGCGCGCCGCAAAAAGAGCCGCGCTATCGAGGTCAAGTATACCGCTCGACTGTTTGACCTCTGTGTGGGAAACTTTTCCTTTCGCATCGAGGTAAACCCAAATCTGAACGGTTTTCAGGAGCGGATGCACGCCCATCTCTCGAACCGACTCAGGAAATTCAGGCGACACCTGATCTACTACCATAGCGGGTTGGTCACACGAGCTTGGCGCAGTCAAAAATCCCGCGAGCAAGATTGCTGTAAGCATGAGTCCCCCTCTTTAAATTTTTCCCAGATAAGCCTCGGCGACGGCGGGATTTTCTAGCAGATTCGCGCCAGAGTCGGAGAAACTGATCGATCCCGTCTCCAAAACATAACCGCGATTTGCAATCCGCAACGCTTGATGCGCGTTCTGTTCGACCAAAAGCACGGCTGTGCCGCGTTGATTGATTTCTTGGATAACCGAAAATATCGTTTGCACGAAGATCGGTGATAAACCAAGCGACGGTTCGTCGAGCATCAGTAGGCGCGGCGAGCTCATCAGCGCACGACCAATTGCGAGCATCTGCTGTTCGCCGCCTGACAACGTGCCTGCCGATTGTACGAGACGTTCCTGTAACCGCGGAAAAATGCCGAGTACATACGCAAGGCGTTCTTCTACTTCACTCTTCGTACGTACGGTATATGCACCGAGTTCGAGGTTTTCGCGCACCGTCATACGTGGGAAAACGCGCCTGCCTTCGGGCGCATGACCTATGCCGAGCCGTACAATTTCGTCCGCACCGCGTTTGCGCAAGTCATGTTCGCCGAACGCAATTGCCCCGGACCACGGAACAAGGCCGCTTATCGCACGCAACGTCGTCGTTTTGCCGGCGCCGTTTGCTCCCAACAGCGCCACGATCTCGCCTTCACCAACTTGCAGCGACACATTCCGCAACGCGGAGATACCGCCGTATGAAACGCTGAGATCGCAAACGTCGAGCACCATCACGCGCCGCTCCGGCGACGCCTCGCGGTTCCTCGCTTCGCTCGGAATGACCATCAGGCAGCCGGCGTTCCCAGGTACGCGGCAATGACGCGCGGATCGTTTCGCACGTGCGCGGGTGTGCCGTGCGCGATGCGCTCGCCGTGATCGAGCACGGTGATCTGCTCGCTAATCGTCATCACCAAACCCATGTCGTGCTCGATCAGGAACACGGTAATGCCACGCTCGCGAATAGCGCGAATAAGTTCACCCAGCTCGTGTTTCTCTCGCGGATTCATGCCCGCCGCAGGTTCATCGAGGAGTAAAAGTTTCGGCCGGCTCGCCAACGCGCGCGCAATCTCGAGCCGCCGCTGTGAGCCGTACGGCAAATTGCTCGCGTATGTATGGGTGACGCCTTCCAAACCGACAAATCGCAGCAGCTCCCGCGCGCGATCGCGCGCTTCGATTTCTTCCTGGCGCTGACGCGGCGTATGAAACGCTGAATCCCAGATGCGCGCACGCAGATGCGCGTCTTCGCCCGCGAGCACATTGTCAAGGGCGGCCATGTATGAAAAGAGCCGGATATTCTGAAACGTGCGAGCGATGCCCAAAGCGGCGATGCGATATGTCGGAAGACCATCGATGCGCGCGTTTTCAAAAAAGATTTTGCCCGATGTGGGGCGATAGATTGCGGTGATCATGTTGAAGACCGTAGACTTACCGGCGCCGTTGGGGCCGATGATTGCTGAAATGGTGTCAGGTTGGACCTCGAGCGACAGACCTGATACCGCCGCGAGCTCACCAAAACGCTTCGAGACGCCCTCAAGTCGCAGCATGACGCAGCTCTTCTTTCCGTTGACGGCTCGGCAGTAAGCCCTCGGGTTTGAATAGCATGATGGCGACTAGAATGGCGCCGTAAATGAAGAAATGGTAATTCGTAAAGTCCACGTGGATGCCGGCATGTGCGGCGAGCGTGTTGGCTTGCGGCAGGACGACGTTATTCACCAGCACCAGGACCAGCGCACCCACAACGACGCCCGCGATGTTTCCCATCCCGCCAAGCACCAGCATCGAAACGATCAGCACGCTGACTTGAAAGCCGAAAAGGTCCGGCGAAACCAAACTGAGCTTCGCGGCAAAGACAACGCCGGCAAGGCCACTGAACGAAGCACCCAATGCAAAGGCCGCCAGTTTGATCGCGGTCGTGTTGATTCCCATGTGGCGCGCCGCGAGTTCATCTTCCCGGATTGCCATCCACGCGCGCCCCAGCCGGCTGTCACGCAAGTTATGCGCAAAGAATAAGCCGAGCGCAATGAGCGCCAGCACCACATAATAGTACGGCATCGCGCTCTGCCCAAATGAACGCCCGAAGAACGTTGGAAAATCGAGCGCGCCGATCCCGTTAGGTCCGCCGGTATACTGGGTCAGATTTTGGAAAATCTGCGGCACGATCTCACCAAACCCGAGCGTGACGATCGCGAGATAATCACCGCGCAATCGCAATGTGGGAGCGCCGAGAATAATGCCGAAGAGCGCCGCAAAGCCCGCCGCCAGAAAAAGCAGAATCCAAAACGGGATGTGTATCCCAAACTGGGGGCTTGCCAACATGCCGTACGTATAGGCGCCAATCGCGAAAAATGCCGCGTAGCCGAGATCGAGCAATCCGGCAAATCCGACAACGATGTTTAATCCCAGCGCCAACAATACAAAGATCCCCGCATCGGCGAGGACGTTGAAGGTTGCATCGTTGCGATCGAGCAGCGGTGCGCCAAGCAGAGCGATGACAAGAATGCCATAGAGCAACCGCCGCACCCGCGGCTCCGAGAAGCGCTGCGCGGCGATGACCAGCGCGATCGAGCCAAGAAAATAGGCGTAAATCATGCGCGCTCAAACACCGCTTCGCCGAGTAATCCCGACGGGCGAAAGACGAGCACGAGAATCAGAATCGCAAAAACCGTCACATTGCTCCATTGCCCGCCAAACGCCCACGTTGCGAACGACTCGATGATGCCGATCAAAAAACCGCCGACCATAGCGCCGGCAATGTTGCCGATGCCGCCGAGCACTGCGGCGGTGAACGCTTTGAGCCCCGCGCCAAATCCGTTGAAGAACCACGTTGATTGATAATAGACGCCCGACACAAAACCGGCCACGCCCGCAAGCGCGCTGCCGATCAAAAAC
>DASYYA010000107.1:0-33005 GCA_035934355.1 Candidatus Rubrimentiphilum sp.
ATTTCCGATACGGTCGGACGGCTGGGATACGTTCTTGCCTACGGTTCGAACGATCTCGAAAGCAATGTTGCCGGCTCGAGTACTTTCGTCTCCCCGCAAAGCCCTCAGCAAGGCGTCTTGAATTTCAACGGAACCACCGGGACGGCCGTCGGCTTCAACGATGGTTTCCCCAGTCCAACCATCAACGGTACGATCTCAACCAATACCAACACGGAGTACCTGGTCGCCTGCTGCCAAAACGTCGGCCACGACCTGTACTTCAACAAGAGCGAACTCCTGAAGCTCCGGTACCGGCTCTCCGGCGCGACGCACGCGACCTTTACGTATCTCGGCAGCCAAACGCGCACGGATCAGACGGCCAACACGGGCGACATCTCGCACATGAACTTCACGTTAACCGGCTCCGGCGCGACTGCCGGGCAGATAGCGAGCTATTCCGGTTCGATCCCAAACAACAGCGCGATCGACATCGGATTCGTTCGCACTCCGGAATTTGAGATTAACAACGAGCCGATTCTTGAGGGAGAGATCGGAACGACCCTCGGCAACGATACGCTGCTTGGCCGCTATTACTCCGCGGGCATTCATCGCTTGCTCTTTCAAGGCACCGGCGCTCCGCAGCTCCCGACCGCCTTGGATATGCAGCTCTATGGCTACGACTCGGCGACCAAGCAAATCTACAACGGTCAAACCGTGCCGGTAACGTTCTTCGATTACTTCAATCAAGCAGAGAACGATGTCTTACAAGGCTGGTCGTTCGAGTGGGACCATCCGTTGAACGAGAACAACACTCTGACGTTCACGTACGACACGACGCACTCGACGACGACGAGTTACAGCACATTTGCCACCGGCGGCCCAAGTGCCGGCAGAGCGTTCAACGTCAGTACGCTCGGGCGCGGCTTCAGCGTCAGCATTCCCAGCGGATCTTCGCAAACGTTTGGAACCGCTTTGCTCCGCGGCTTTTTCCGGCTCAATTCAAAAACCGCATTGACGTTCAGCAATTACTTCAATACGTACCAAAGCACTTACCCCACCGGATGTCCTACTAGGTGCAGCTTCAGCGGTGGAGGGTACACTTTCGCAACGACAACTCACGGCCACTACGATCCGCGACTCGCCATCGAGTACCGTCCGAATGCCGCCACAGCCCTACGCTTCTCCGCTGGATCCGCGATTGCGCCTCCATACCTATTTCTGCTCTCACAACTCAGCCAGCCAATCTCATATAGAACCGGGGCAGCGTTTGCGACCCAGTCGGTGAACTCGGGCGTTCTACAACCCGAGACAGCTTTCGGTTACGACCTTGGCGGCGATTACCGCTTCGCGGACGGCGTCACGGTTATTTCCGGCGACGTGTACATGGAGAATCTGTTCAATCATTTCTTGAACGGTACGTTTGCCTCCGGAATAAACTGTCCAGCCATCGATCCGATCACGGGCGCCCCGACGAACTGCCCGGCCAATACGCCGTTGTATTACACCCATAATATCAATCTCGCGAATGCGCGCTTTCAAGGTATCGAGCTGGCGTTGCGCCGCGTACCGGCTCAAGGAGTCGGATTCACGCTGCAAGGAACCTTGGAGAAGGGTTATCCCTATAATTTGCCGGCAGGATTCTATTGCAGCACGCCGGCGCCCGGTTGTACACCAACAACGAATCTCGCGATTATCAGCGGCCAAAACTTCTACGGTGGCGGTATCAGCGGAAACGGCTTGAGCCCCAATGGTCTGAGCAATCAGAACTTGCCGTATTCGCAAGGATTCGCGGAGCTCAACTATCGCACGCTGAGCGGGTGGTACGGCAACCTGAACCTTACGTACTACGGACCGAACAACTCGCTCAACGAACCCGCGTTCACGGTCCTTGCCGCTTCAATCCGAGCACCGCTTGGAAATGGATTGAATTTCCAGATTACAGGCGACAATTTGACGAACAAATACACGGGCATATGGCCCGTCTATGGCGCCTCGAGCAACCTGGCGAGCGCCGGAAGCGCCGGCGTGCCCATTCCACTTGCAAACGGGAGTTTTGCGGCGACTCAAGCGAACGTGCTCTTTCCACGGACGTTCCGCTTCCTGCTGACAAAAACGTTCGGACAAGGGGCTACTCCGGCGACTCCATAGCAGCGCCACCTCTGAGCAGAAACGAGGACTCGCGTGCGAACGCGGGTCCTCTTTATCTTCCAGAGAGTTCTAACACAATTTTCCATTCGTGCGGCATGACGGGCTGTACCGAAAGACGATAGCCGCGCTTGAGTAAATCCATTCCCACGAGACGCGGCTCGGCGCGCATTTGCGCCAGTGTCACCGGATGCGGGAACTCCTCGACGAATGCGACGTCCACCATTTTCCAGAGCGGTTTCTCGGGGGTGCTGCGCGGATCGTAGTATTCACCGCCTTTTACGAACGCGGTGAAATCGGGGTAGGCTTCTTTGACGACTTTGCAGATGCCAACCGCAGCTGGTTCGGCGATGCTTGAATGATAGAACAAGCCAAGGTCGCCAAGCTTCATCTCGATCATATTGTTGCGCGCGTGAAAGTTTCGCACGCCGCTCCACGGCGTCGTGCCGTCTTTTTTTAGTTGCTCGAAGCTAAACGCGCTTGGTTCAGTCTTAAACAGCCAGTGGCGCACCGCGAAAGAGTACGCGCCGCGCGCTGCGAAGACCCGCGGCATGAGCGAGAGTTCGCGCAAGCGAGTGATCCGCGCGACCGAAGGCGGCTGGGAAGGCGTCGTCGCTAAAGGCTATCGGCCGGGTGCGGCTACCGGGGTGGAACGCCATACCATTGTCGGCGCGCGGAAAGCCACTCCGAATGAATCCGGCCCCGCGATAGAGGTTCGTTATTTCGAACTACAGCGAGGCGCCGCGTCGCGTTTGGAAAAGCATGAGCACGAGCACTTCGTGATCGTCAAGCGCGGCATCGGATACGCTGTTGTGGATACCGCGGTGAGCGAAATTGCCGCCAATGACGTTGTGTATGTTGCGCCGATGGAAATGCATCAGTTTGTGAATCGCGGCGATCAGCCGTTCGGCTTCTATTGCATTGTGGAGGCGGCGCGGGATTACGTCCAAGAACCAAGTGACGAAGATCTTGCGAGGCTCAAAACGTCACCCGCGGGTAAGGTCGCCAAACCCGATGCGGTGCCGTTTCCGCAAAAAAGGTGATGAACGATCAACCCACGCCCCGATCACCGCTTCGAGGCCATCGATCACCGCTTCGATCACCTCGAGGACCGTATGGTTCGCGGATTCGACTCCGTCGATCTGCGATTGGATCGTTTGGAGGAAAGAATCGGCGCGCTCGAGCTGCGCGCTTAAGTTGGCGCTCCCGTCTCGACGGGCCGTGCCGGATCGGCAATCCACTCGCTCCAGGATCCGGGATAGAGTCGCGAACCCGTAACGCCTGCGACTTCCATCGCTAATAGATTCACTGCTGACGATACTCCCGAGCCGCACTGATGCACTAACCGTTCCGGTGCGACGCCGATTTTCTGAAACTCGGCGCGCAATTGTTCCGGCGCCTTAAGGACGCCGCTTGGCGTAAAATTCTCTTTGAAGGGACGATTTAAGGCTCCGGGTATGTGCCCGGCGACTGGATCGATCGTTTCGTTTTGGCCCGCGAACCGGTCGGCACCGCGCGCATCGAGCAGGCGAAAGTCCTTTCTCTCCAGTGATGCCATGACCGCATCCGCGTCGACAATTAAATCGTTCCTTGGATTCGGCTGGATGTTGCCGGTGTTTGGGCGCGCGGGCTCTTCTTGCACCACGGGTTTGCCGGCTGCACTCCAGGCAGCAAAACCGCCATCCAAGATCGCAACCTCGTCGTGCCCGACGTATTTGCACAAAAACCAGAAGCGCGCCGCGAACATATCCGCGCCCGCATCGTAAGCCACGACCTGCGAATCACTATTGACGCCCAGCACACGGAGAAACGCAGCGAAATTTTGCGCGTCGGGCATCGGGTGACGGCCATTCTTTCCCGTCTTTGGTCCGGCGAGATCGGTTTCAACCGATGCGAAGAATGCGCCGGGAATGTGACCTTCGTCGTAAAGCCGGCGTCCTGCGCTAAAATCTTGCAGCGAGTGGCGGCAGTCCACAATAACCCATCGCGAGTCGCCGAGATGGCGCCCGAGCTCTTCGACGGAGACGATCGTCCGCGCCATTCGGTTCCCGGCCTCCCTAGTGCAGCTGAATCGTCAGTGCAGCTGAATCGTCGTTTTTTGCGGCGGCGCTTCGCCGAAAGTTTCTTGGAGAATTTTGTGCAGCTCGCCGCTTTGCGCCATCGGGCCGAGCACATCCGTGTCGCCATAGAACTTACCGTTGATAAAGACTTTGGGCAACGTCGGCCAGCTGGTCATCTCGGAAAGCTCCTCGCGCTTGCGCATGTCGTCGAGAACGTCGACGACTTCAAACGGATAGCCGAAGCCATCGAAAAACTGAATCGTCTCTAACGTGAAACCGCAACGCGGCGCATCTTTGGTGCCTTTTCCATAAACCAGAATTTTGTGAGATGCGATCTCGAGTGAGATTTCTTCTCGAGTTGTCATAATATCCTATCCTACAAGCGTTTTGAGTTCGACCGCGTGAACGCGGCCGTCTTTGAGCGCGGGCTTGAGTGCTCCGTACACGATTTGGTGCTGTTCGATTAGCGTCTTTCCCGCAAAGGCGCCGGAACGAACCGTCACATTGAAATGATCCATCGTGCCGGTGCGATCGACGATTTCCACGTTGGCATCCGGAAGCTCGGCACGAATCAATGCGGCGAGCGAATCATTATCGATCACGATTGTAAACGGGCGCGGTCGCCAGGCTGGAGCGCCTGTGCCAGATTACGCGCTTCGCGCAACGTTTCGGGTAAGCGATCGGAACTCTTCGTCAGCGCATTGGCAATACCGGCGGCGATCACGACTCCCGTGACGGCGACCAGCATGGCGGGAACTCCTTGCGCGCGCACCGGACCGACCTCGATACGAAACGTGCGCGTGACGCGCGAAACTCCCTTAAAAAATTTGGCAAAATCCATCGCAGCTATTGTACGGGGTCGGCGAAGGGCTGCCTATCGGTCCTGTCGGCGGCGAGGGGCGCGCTCACGCTCCATGCACCGCAGCGAACACCAACGGCGTGAGCGGTTCTTGGTCGTGTCCCAAAAGTAAGTCGAACATCCCGAGAGCCGGCACCGCTTGAGGCGCCGCAAGTCGGATTGAGTCAGGGTCGCAATTGCGTAAGCGGCCGGTACCAGAACGACGTCCGTGCCATCGGTTACGGCCAATCCGAGCCTCGATCGGTCGGCTACCAATGTGGGATGCGCGCGGGCCAACACGTTGTTTAGGGTCTCCAAGGCATCGGCCGGAACCGGCGCGCCGCCCCGAATGGCGTCAACGAGCCTTTCGGCCGCGAGGCTGAGCGATTGCAGCTCGGCCGCCAAGGCGGCATTAAATCGCGGCTTGCAGCCGGCTGCGAGTGGGATAAGATCGAGCGACGCACGTTGAGCGGACGCCCACCATGCGGCGGCGGCGGGGCCGTCGAGCGATTCCCTGGCGCTCAACAGCGAGGCCGCCAGGTTAATTACGTCGCGCTCCAAGGCAATCAGGTATTTGCCATGGTGCAGCGGCTGCCCTTTTCTTACGGTCAGACCAGGTCTATTCATATTATGTCATGGACAATTCGGAAGCAGGCGAGCCGGTGCGAGAAAAGCAAACGCGCCAACGTGAAAGCCGCTCGTCTTCATGAAATCGGCGGGCCCGAGAAGGTGCGCCTCGAGCAAGTTCCTGAGCCCGTCTCCGAGCCGGGAGAGACCGTTATCGCGTTGCGGGCAGCAGCGCTGAATCATCGCGACGTCTTCATCACTCGTGGGCTTTATTTGAACGTTCGATTGCCGGTGACGCTGGGCGCGGATGGTGCGGGCGAGTCCGGCGGACGGGAAGTGATCGTCGACCCCTGCATCGGTTGGGGCAACGACGAGCGGACGTGGAGCCGGGACGCAACGATTTTGGGGATGCCACGCGATGGGACGTTTGCGGAATACGTCGCGGTGCCGGCTGCCAACGTTCACCCCAAACCCGCCCACCTTTCCTTTGAAGAGGCGGCGGCGCTGCCGCTCGCCGGCGTGACCGCCTATCGCGCCACCTTCACCAAAGCGGCTTTGCGCCCAGGCGAAACGATTCTCATTACGGGTGTCGGTGGCGGAGTGCAGACGTTTGTGCTGCTGTACGCCAAAGCGCTCGGCGCGCGCATCGTCGTCACATCCGGCCGGGACGCCAAGTTGGAATGCGCGAAAGCGCTTGGCGCCGACGTGGCGATCAACTATGTGACGACTCCGGATTGGCACAAAGCCGTACGCGCCGCTGTCGGTGCGGTTGACGTTGCAATCGATTCTGCCGGCGGGGAATCATTTGCGAAGGCCCTGTCCCTGGTAAAGCCGGGCGGTCGCGTCGTCACCTACGGCGCAACCATGGGCGATGCAACCATTAAAATGTTTCCGATCTTCTGGCATCAGCTCGCGATCTTTGGAACGTCAATGGGCAGCCCTTCGGATTTTGCGGCAATGCTGGCGTTCGTCAACGAGCATCGCATTAAACCGATTGTGGATCGCGTTTACGCTCTCGATGAAATCGACGGGGCGATGCGACGCATGGACGAGGCGCAGCAGTTTGGCAAAATCGTTTTGCGAAGCTAACGCGTCAGCGCGTAGGTCGTTGCTCCTAGGCGGTTTTCGGAGTGCACGCGGTCCTCGCGCTCGAGCGCGATCAAGTGCGCTAAAATCTGCGTGGCGGCGGCCTGGGTGAGCGCTTTGTCGATCTGCGGATAGACTGTCCGCGTCAGCTCGGCAATAGTGCGCGCACCGTTTTGCAGTGCCGCCAAGACTTGCGCTTCCCGCGCGGCGCGATGATCGAGGTAATCACGCAGCTTGCCGGTTGGGTCTGACACAGGCTCACCGTGACCCGGAAAGATCGTCTCCGTCTCTCCAAAGTCATGTAGCAAGCGGCGCAGACTGGTTTGATAGGCGCGCATATCGCCGTCGGGCGCCGCGATCAGGACATATCCCTCGCCCAGAACTAAATCGCCCGTAAAAAGAGCGCGTATGGTTTCATCGTGAAACACTAAGTGGTCTGCCGAGTGTCCGGGCGTTTCGATTCCGCGCAGTGCAACGCCGCCGGCAACGACCGTATCGTTATCGCGCAGCTCGCGATCGTGCGTGAGCAAATTTTTTGGGTGAGCGGCTATGCGCGCGTTGACCCGTTCGCGTAGAAGCGTCGCGCCCGGTGCGTGGTCGGGATGACCGTGCGTCAGACAGATCCACTCAATGGTGCATTCGAGTTTTTCACAGATACGTACAATTGCATCGATATGCGCCGGAATCGCCGGCCCCGGATCGATACAGATTGCATGCCCGGCCCCGTCGTCCAAAATATAGGAGTTGGTGCCGGATAACGTCATGGGCGATGGATTGTGGGCGCGAACGCATCCGATGCGGGTCACCAGGCGCCTTCGAGTTCCGCGGGCAGCGCGAAGCCGGTATCCGTAGTGTTGGGTGTAATAGCGAGAATCGGTTTCGAACGCGCAAATGCAAACAGCTCTTCGATGGTGCCGAACGCGGTTAAACGTTCGAGATGTTTGATCGTCGGATACACCAGCGCTAAACCGCCGCCCGCAAACCGATCGAGCGCGTCGCCAGGCGTCATCCAAAGGCCATCGTGGGTTTCAAGCGTATCCGCCGTGGCAGTTTCATCCGGATTCGCGCGCGCGAGAAAAAAGTGCGTGTTGTAGCGTTGCGCAAACTGCGGCGGCGTGAGCCACTGTGAAAAGAATACGAGTCGCTGCGCATCACCCCAAAGATTCGTCTGCTCGAGCAGCTCGAGGAACGGCGTTCGAGACGACGGGATGGCTTTGACGGGTTGCGTTGCCAGCAGCACGCCGGCTTCTTCGTAAAGTTCGCGAAGCGCGGCAATCAACAGTCCGGCTGCTTCGCGAGGCGAAGGAAGCGGGACATTCATTTCGGGCGCGGTCCGCGCGCGAAACTGCTCGCGTAAACGCGGCTCGTCGATTCCAACGGTACGTGCAAAGGCCCGCTCGCTGAGATCGGCCTCGGTCACGGTCCCGCCTGGGAAGACATACGCATCCGGCATGAAATGGCTCGCTTGGCTCCGCCGAACCATAAAGATTTCGAAAGCTCCATGTGCTGGACGAACGAGCATCACCGTCGCCGCTAAACGCACATGGAACCCCGTTGAAAAGGGGAGCGTTTCAAGTATATGAATACGCGATTTGTTGCCGGCGTGGCTGCCGTCCTGTTCGCACTGCAGTGCGGCGCGCTGGCATTTGCAAGCTCGAGTCCGCAATCAGCGCCGACTCCCGCGCCGACCGCTGCACCGAATCCCATTCCCACAGTGCCGCCAGCGGGCGGTTTGGAGAATGCGGCAATCAACGCGGCGGCCGGACTTCTCAAAGCGGCGTTCGGATGGAATGACACTGAGTCGTATGGCACCGTCTCATACTATCGTGGCTACGACATGCAGCTCAAAATGAACCTCGACCGCTATCGTTCGATCCGGTTGCACAGGGGTACGGTCATTAATCCGCGCGGTTACTCGATCAAAAACGGAGACGTTGTCGACGTCCGCGGCCGTCCGCAGTCCGACGGTTCGCTGTTAGCCGACATGATTGTCGTCCAAGGGCATTAGGCTTCGCTTACCGCCCGGCTGAACTTCGCTTGTAGCCGGGCTCACTTTTTTTAGAGTTAATCGTTCGCCCAGCTACAAGCGAACTTCAGCCTGGCGTTGCGCTTCGCATGAACTTGCAACGCGTGCAAGAAACTCTTTCCTATGCGTATTGCGCTGGGAAGTGATGAGAAAACAGAATTGACCGCCGCGCTCGAACGCGATTTGCGTGAGCGCGGCCTCGATGTTCTTTTAATAGGCGCGCTAAAAGCGGGCGAAGATTGCGCATGGCCCGGCGTTGCGCATCGCGTGGGTGAGGCGGTCGCATCGGGCCAGTGCAATTACGGCGTTGTCTGCTGCTGGACCGGCACCGGGGTCAGCATCGCTGCCAACAAAGTTCCGGGTGTGCGCGCCGCATTATGCAACGATCCCGAAACGGCGGCAGGCGCCCGCGAATGGAATGATGCCAACGTTTTGGCGCTCAGTTTGCGAAACACCGCGATTCCGGTCGCCAAAGCCATGCTCGACGCATTTTTCAGTACGCCGCTTACGGCGGACCCCAAGTACCGAGCGATGATTAGCGAGGTTTAGACCTCCGGGCTCTACTCGCAATCCAAACGGCCTAATGGTCCGTTTGGATTTGCGAAAGGAGCTTTTCACGTGTTCAAAACTCGCACTTTTTTGGCGATTCTGATCGCCGCCTCATTAACCGTTCCCGCTGCGGCGCGCATGATGTCTTCAAACCACATCCTGATGCAGCCATCGCGGTTTTCCGGCCCGGGCGTTTATACCGGTGCGCCCGCACTCCCCGTTACGCTTTCACTCATTATCGCCGGAGGCGGCCCGAAGAATTTCAACAGCGTTACCTTGGTTAAGGCTCTCACCGGCTCGAAGTTCAACGCCGAGGTCGCCAAGCTCACCAAACAATATGGCAAGACCAAGGTCGGAAACTTCCTTAAGGTCTTTAATTTCGTTATCAGCGACTCGCTGCGTATCGTGACGGCCAAGCATATTGCGTTACCGTCAACCCCCTCGCCGGATCCCAAAAATGCCAAAGCGCTCGCGGCGGCACTTTGGAATGCAGGCAAGATGCCGAACGGGACTTTTAACGTCGAGGTTATGCTCGATCGCGCGGTTTCACATCCGATTCACATTCAAGTAATGAAGGATATCGATGCGAAGTACCGCATCGGCCAGGACGCCGATTATCACGTCATACTGACAACAGCCCTTACGGATCTCAAAAACGTCTACGGGCTATAACGTAAACCTGCCGGTCCCTATAAGAATAAAACCACGCGTTGCGTGGTTTTATTTTTTGTAGCACCGGCGGCAGGCTCAGCTCCCGGACTCCGGTGAGAGTCCCGTCTAAAAACTCGCGAGACAAGCGCGATTATACCAATGCCGGGCGAGCTAAACAAGCCATCGCAGCAATGCGATAGCAAGCAACCAGTTGGCCGCGTGCGCGGTCCAGCAATACGGGCAGTTACGCCGCGTTACCAATAGTAGGCTGTACGCAAGATAGATCGAGGTGCCGGCGGCCAAAAGCGCCGCCGCTTCTGCCAGAATGAAGATTGCTTTCGTATGAGCGGCCCATGCAACCGCAGCGATGAGCGGATAGTAAATACACCCGATGAGGGCATTGGGTATGCCGGCGAAGAGCCTTGCGCGCGGCGATTTGACGACACTCGGCCCTTTGACCTCACCATGCTCGGCAGCGATGCTCTTGCGCTCCATAAAAACGGAAGCGTAAAAGCCGGCGGCGCATAAAACCGTGATGGTTATTTGCAGAGGCAGCATATAAGCTCGCACGCGCGTCCGCTCGCCCGCCGCTTTGGCGGCCTAGGATTGCTGGCGGCATCGTTTTTGGTGGCGGCACTCGTCATTCGTTACCAACCTTATGTCGAGCACCACATTTTGCGCCCGATCGGTCCCAAAATTGCGATCCCGCTTGCCACGACCCTGTTTTCGCTCGTCGCCTCTGCCCCGTTTTCGGTAACCGACGCGCTGGCCGTGATGAACGGCGTGGTGTTCGGGCGATTTTGGGGTTCGGTCATCGATGTTGTCGGCATTATATGCGCCGCGATGATCGGTTACTGGATTAACCGCCATGCGACAAAATTGTTGGACTTGGATGCGGCGCTGGCCCGTTTGCCGGCCTGGGTCAAGCGTTTTCGCATCGGTTCTCCCATGTTCTTGATCGCGGTGCGCATTATTCCGGGTTTCGGCGGAACCGTTGCAACCGCGACGGCGGCCGCGATGCGCGTTCCCCTGTGGATCCACGTGCTCACCATGTCAGTGGTCGCAATACCCGTTTGCGTGCTGCTCACGTTGGGCGGCGATCAGGTTACAGCTTGGGTGCACGGCGCAGAATCGCGCGCCCACATGTACATTTTGCATCATCGTCCGCACTGGCACATCCATTTCCGGCGCCACATCCCGCACGCGCCGCTTGGTCCGACGCAGTGAATACAACAAACGTCGACATTGTTGACACGCCGGCGGCGCTTGAAGCGCTTTGTGAACGCGTTGCGCGAGCGTCGCGCGTCGGCCTCGACACCGAATTTCACAACGAGCGGAGCTACACGCCGCGCCTCATGGTTGTGCAACTGGCGTTTGAAGATGGTTACGCGGTGGTCGATCCGCTGGCGTTGCGCGATCTGCAATCTTTTATCAAGGCGATTAACGAAACAACCGTTGTCGGTCATGCGCTCGCCGGCGATCTCAAAATCTTCGCGGATCTCTTCGGCGTACTGCCCCAACAAGTATTTGACTGCCAGATCGCGGCCGCATTTCTGGGTTATGGACTTTCAATCTCGCTTGCCGATTTGGTGCGCGAGTTGCAAGGTGTGCGGCTAAAAAAACTCCATACCGTCAGCGATTGGTCAACGCGTCCGCTGTCGGCGGGGCAGCTCGATTATTTGATCGATGACGTCGCGCATCTGCTGCCTATGCAAGACGAACTCATCCAGCGTTTGCGCGAAAAAGGCCGGCTGGAGTGGGCGCTCGAGGAGTGCCGGCTCCTGGTGCAGTTGGAACGCTACCGCCCGGACGAGCGCAAATTGTACGCGCGCGTTCCCGGCGCCAACCGCATGAATCGCCGCGAGCTGGCGGTCCTTTCGGAGTTAGTGCGACTGCGCGATCGGCTTGCGCGCGAACGTGATGTTCCGCTCAAATACATCTTGCCGGATGATGTGGTTGCAGGTTTGGCGACCTTGCGCCCTCATCGTATCGAAGATCTCGCGCAGTTGCGCCGCTTCGACTCCGGTGGGCGCCGGACGCTTGGGCCGGCCATTCTGGATGCGGTCCGACGCGCCGAAGCTTTACCCGACGACGCCTTACCGCCGAAACTCAGCCGCCCGTTAGGAGTTTCGCGCGATACATTGGTCTCCCTGATGAATGTTTTGATTGGGGAGATCGCGCGCGAAAATGAAATTCCCGCAAGTTTGCTCGTTCCGCGCAGCACATTGGAGCGGCTGGCGCGCGAGATTCCCCCCGATCGAGAGCGATTCGATCGCGCGCTGGGATTGACGCCATGGCGCATGCGGCTCGTTGCTGACCGGCTGTGGAGTCTGCTGAGTGGTGAAGGCGCGCTGCGTATCGCAGGCTATGCCGATGGCGACCCGCGAATCTTGGTGCAATCGTGAGCGGCACTTTTAACGCGCTTTCCAGCTTAAGTGCCGGGGATCGCACCTACCAGTACTTTCGTTTAAGCGCACTTGGGGAGTCCGGTGTCGCCGATCTCGAGCGGCTGCCGTTTTCGCTGCGTATTTTGCTCGAGAATTTGCTGCGTTTCGAAGACGGTGTGACCGTTAAACGCGACGATATCGAAGCATTGGCGCGCTGGCATCCAGAGAGAAAAAGCGATCGCGAAATTGCGTTTCGTCCGGCACGTGTTTTGCTGCAAGATTTCACCGGCGTGCCCGCCGTCGTCGATTTGGCAGCCATGCGCGACGCGATGGCGCACATCGGCGGCGATCCGAATGCCATCAATCCACTGCAGCCGGTAGAACTGGTTATCGATCATTCGGTGCAGGTTGACGCGTTTGGATCGCCCGAGGCGTTCGCCAAAAATGCGCGTTTAGAATTCGAACGCAATCGCGAACGTTATGCATTTCTCAAATGGGGCCAGCAGGCGTTGCGCAACTTTCGCGTCGTGCCGCCCGATACCGGAATCGTCCACCAAGTCAACATCGAGTTTCTCGCCCGCGTCGTTTTTGGCGCGGGCGGTGCGGGCGCGAATGGCGGTAACGGGCTGGCCTATCCGGATACGTCGGTTGGCACCGATTCGCATACGACGATGGTCAATGGATTGGGCGTGCTCGCATGGGGCGTTGGTGGTATCGAGGCGGAAGCCGCGATGCTCGGCCAACCCGTAACGATGCTCATCCCCGATGTTGTCGGCTTTCGCTTGGAAGGGAAGCTCGGCCAAGGCGTCACCGCGACCGACTTAGTGCTGACCGTCACCAATATGTTGCGCCAAAAAGGAGTGGTTGGAAAGTTTGTTGAGTTTTACGGTCGCGGCCTTTCCAATCTCCCCGTCGCCGATCGCGTGACGCTTGGAAACATGTCGCCGGAGTACGGCTCGACGTGCGCGATCTTTCCGATCGATGCGCAGACGCTGGAGTATCTGCGCTTGACGGGTCGCTCGTCATCGCATATCGCGCTCGTCGAAACGTATGCCAAGGCGCAAGGATTATTCCGCACGGACGCATCGGTCGATCCGCTTTTTAGCGATCGGCTCGAACTGGATCTGGCCGATGTCGGGCCGAGCCTAGCCGGTCCGCGGCGTCCGCAAGATCGGGTTGCACTTTCCGATGTCAAGCGAACGTTCAATGTTGCGCTGGCTGAATGGCAAGCGGCACGTGAAGCGCGACCCGCGAGCAATTCGGCGCGCATGGAAAACGAAGGTGGGGGCGGCGTTGCAATTGCCTCGCATCCGACGACCGAAGTAGCCGATGGTTCGGTCGTAATTGCCGCGATAACCAGTTGCACGAATACCAGTAACCCGTCGGTCATGATCGGCGCGGGATTGCTCGCGCGCAATGCCGTGCAGCGCGGCCTGAAAACGCAACCGTGGGTCAAGACCTCGCTGGCGCCCGGCTCCAAAGTCGTGACCGATTATCTGCGTAAGGCCGGCCTGCAAAAGTACTTAGATACGTTGGGTTTCAATCTCGTCGGCTACGGCTGCACGACGTGCATCGGTAACAGCGGACCGTTGCCGCCGGATATTGCCGAAGCTGTCGCCGAAAGCGATGCGATCGTGGCCGCCGTGCTTTCGGGAAATCGCAACTTCGAAGGACGGATTCACCCACAAGTGCGGGCTAACTACTTGGCATCGCCGCCGCTGGTCGTGGCATATGCGCTTGCGGGCCGCATGGACATCGATCTGACAAGCGAACCGCTCGGTGCAGCCGATGACGGCACTCCCATCTATCTGCGCGACATCTGGCCTTCGGATTTGGAAATCTCGAAAGTCGTTGCCGAATCGATCAGCGACGTGATGTTCAAAGAGAAATATGGCGATATCTTTCGCGGCGACGACAACTGGGCGAAGCTTCCGGTCCCCAGCGGCGACCGGTATACGTGGGATCCGAAATCGGAGTACGTTAAACTGCCGCCGTATTTCGACGGCATGCCCGCCGAGGCGCCGCCGCTTGCCGATGTGCGCGGAGCGCGCGTGCTGGTGATGGTCGGCGACAGCGTCACGACCGATCACATTTCACCCGCCGGCAATATCGCACGCAACAGCCCGGCCGGAAAATACTTGATCGAACACGGCATCGAACCGGCGGAGTTCAATTCGTATGGTGCGCGCCGCGGCAATCATGAGGTAATGGTGCGCGGCACATTTGCCAATGTACGGCTGCGCAATTTGCTCGTGCCGGGAACCGAAGGCCCGCAAACGCGCCACTTTCCCGATGGCGAACAAATGACGATCTACGATGCGGCCATGCTCTATAAAAAGGAAGACACACCGCTGGTGGTGCTCGCCGGAAAAGAGTACGGGTCGGGTTCGTCGCGAGATTGGGCCGCCAAAGGTCCTTATTTGCTTGGCATCAAGGCGGTGATCGCCGAATCGTTCGAGCGGATCCACCGCAGCAATCTTATCGGCATGGGCATCTTGCCGCTCGAGTTTATCGGCGGCGCCGATCGGACGACGTACGCACTAACCGGAGAAGAGGTTTTTGACATCTCCGGTTATGCGAACGGAATTAAGCCGCGAATGCATTTGCACGTTCGTGCGGTCGGCCCCACCGATCGCGCCGTTGGATTTGAAGTGCTGCTGCGCATCGACACGCCGAATGAAGCGGAGTACTTTCGCCACGGCGGCGTCTTGCAATACGTATTGCGCCAACTAAGGTCGCGGGCTTCGTAATTCTTTGTGTCATCCTGAAAAGGACGTGGCGCAACGCGGTTTTAGACAGGCGCACTGCTCTTGTGCGGACAGGGTGTGATCTTCGGGTTGACCATGCTGCTAACGATCCGCTACCGCTTAGGAATCCCCGGAATTCAGTATGCCGCGCACATGACGCTCGTCTATGCCGTGGCTATTCGCCTGGCGCTACGTTCGAATCGTCTAAACCAAAGCGCGCCGGAGATCTGCTAATACCGTCGCCAAATAAGCCGTAAACCGCGCCGCCGAGGCGCCGTCGATCACGCGATGATCGTACGACAGCGAGAGCGGTTGGATCAAACGCGGTACGAACTGCTCGCCATCCCAAACCGGCCGCATCGCGGCGCGGCACGCGCCGAGGATTGCAACTTCGGGCGCATTAATGATCGGCGTGAAGTACGTCCCGCCGATGCTTCCCAGGCTCGAAATCGTGAACGTTCCGCCTTGAATCTGTTCGTTTGTGAGCTTTCCGTCGCGCGCTTTGGCTGCGAGCGCGGCGCTCTCTTCGGCAAGCTCGGCGATACCTTTGCGATCGGCTCCGCGAATCACAGGCACCAGAAGTCCGTCCGGAGTATCGGCGGCGAAACCGATGTTGTAATACTTTTTGAGGACCAGCTGATCGCCGTCGAGCGAGCTGTTAAAATCCGGGAACCTTTTGAGAGCCGCAACTGATGCTTTAATCAGAAACGCGAGCATCGTTACCTTGATGTCTCGTTTTTTGAGATCTGCGTTCAGTTCTTTGCGGAACTCTTCCAGATCGGTGACGTCGGCATCGTCGTTTTGCGTGACGTGCGGAATGCTGACCCAATTACGATGGAGTACAGGGCCGGAGATTTTCTGGATGCGCGAGAGCGGCTTGCGCTCGATCTCGCCATATTGCGCAAAGTCAATCTTCGGCCACGGCGCGATGCGTAGGCCACCGTCGCTCGCGGAGCCTGTCCTGAACAGCGTCGAAGGGTCGGCGCGCAGCGATCGTTTTACGAAATTCTGTACGTCCTCGCGGGTTACGCGTCCGTTGGGTCCGCTCGGTTGAACGCGATGCAAATCCACGCCGAGCTCGCGTGCAAACCGTCGCGTTGACGGACTCGCATGCGTTGCGCCGTTGGAGCCTGTCCTGAGCGGAGGCGAAGGGCTTGGCGCCACTTCAGTGCGTTTTTCTACGGTGGGGGCCGCTTGTGGCTGTGGCGCCGCCTCTTTCCGCTCGGCCTGCTTCGCGGTTCCCTCGCTTTTCGGAGCAGACTCCGGCGCGCGTTGACCGCCATTGGGACTTGGCGTTGCTTCCTTTGGCTTTTGCGGTGCCGCCGCTGGTGCTGCGGCTTGTTCGGGCTCGATCGTTGCGATCACCGAGCCTTTCGATACTTTATCGCCAACTTTGATGCGCAGCTCTTTGACCACGCCGCCTTCGGTGGCGGGCACTTCCATGGCGGCCTTTTCGGATTCGAGCGTGATCAGCGAGTCGTTCTTTTTCACCGTATCGCCTGGTTTGACGAGAACCTCGATAACCGGAATGTCTTTAAAATCGCCGATGTCGGGAACTTTCAGTTCGGTCACACGTTCACCGGATTGGGTTTGCTGGGATCGATTCCGTATTTCTTGATCGCCTCGGTCACAACCGATCGTTTGATCGTGCCCGAATCGGCAAGCGCTTTCAAGGCCGCCACCGCTACGTAATGCCGGTTCACCTCAAAGAACTCGCGCAACTTGCGCCGGAAGTCGCTGCGGCCAAAACCATCGGTCCCTAACGTTACGTACGGGCGCGCAATATATGGGCGAATTTGATCGGCAAACGTACGGATGTAATCGGTAGACGCGATCACGGGACCTTTGCGTTCTTTCAAGCATTGTGCCACGTAGGGAAGACGAGAGGGCTGCTCGGGATGCACGAGATTCCAGCGCTCGGCCGCGATCCCGTCGCGGCGCAACTCGTTAAAACTCGTGACGCTCCAAACATCCGACCCGACGTCGAAATCTGCCGAGAGCAATTCGGCGGCAGCTTCGACCTCACGCAAGATTGCGCCCGAGCCTAACAGCTGCACCCGGCCGTTCTTTCCCTCGCCCCGTTCGCGAAGCAGATACATGCCCTTGAGAATCCCGGACTCGGCGCCTTTGGGCATTTCCGGATGATGGTAGTTTTCGTTCATCACCGTGATGTAATAATAGATATCTTCCTGGTCAGCAAGCATTCGGCGTAAGCCGTCGCGGATGATCACTGCGAGCTCATATGAGTATGTGGGATCGTATGAAATGCAGTTGGGAATGAACGATGCGAAAACTTGGCTGTGTCCGTCCTCGTGCTGCAAGCCCTCACCGTTGAGCGTTGTGCGGCCGGACGTTCCGCCGATTAAAAAGCCGCGCGTGCGTGAATCCGCCGCAGCCCACGCGAGATCGCCGACGCGCTGGAAGCCGAACATCGAGTAGAAGATGTAAAACGGAATCATCTGCACGGCGAGCGTGGAGTACGACGTGCCGGCTGCGATCCATGACGAGATTGCGCCCGCTTCGTTAATGCCTTCTTGCAAAATTTGGCCGGCTTTGTCTTCGCGATACCACATCAGTTGATCGGCGTCTTGCGGATGATAGAGCTGACCGACCGACGAGTAAATGCCGAGTTGACGGAACATGCCTTCCATGCCGAAGGTTCGCGATTCATCGGCGACGATCGGAACGACGCGAGCGCCGATATTCTTGTCTTTAACGATTGCGCTTAAGATGCGAACGAATGCCATCGTCGTAGATATCTCGCGATCGCCCGTGCTCTTGAGCTGCGCATCGAATGCGCTAAGCGCTGGAACATTCAATGCTTCGGCTTTGGTGCGGCGCGACGGAATATATCCGCGTCTTTTAACCAGATCGCGCAAGTACTTCATCTCGGGAGTATTTTCGGCCGGGCGAAAGAACGGCAATCCCTCAACTTGGTCGTCGGGTATCGGCAGATGAAAACGATCGCGAAACGCGCGCATCGATTCTACTTTCATCTTCTTGGCTTGATGCGCAATGTTCTGGGCTTCGCCGGATTCGCCCATTCCGTACCCTTTGATCGTCTTGGCAAGAATGACCGTGGGTTGGCCTTTGTGTTTCACCGCGGCGGCATATGCGGCATATACCTTGCGCGGATCGTGTCCGCCGCGCTGGAGCGCCCAAATATCGTCGTCGCTCATATGGCCGACGAGTTCAGCCGTTTCCGGATACCGATTAAAGAATTTTTCGCGAACGAAGCGCCCGTTATTCGCTTTGAACGTTTGGTACTCGCCGTCCACGCACTCGTTCATCAGCTGAACGAGTTTGCCGGTGGAGTCGCGTTCCAACAACGGATCCCAGTTGCTTCCCCAAATGACTTTGATCACGTTCCAGCCGGCACCCTTAAAATCGGTCTCCAGCTCTTGAATGATCTTGCCGTTGCCGCGCACCGGGCCGTCCAGGCGCTGCAGATTGCAATTGATCACCCAAATCAGGTTGTCGAGTTTTTCACGCGCGGCCAATGCGATCGCACCCATGGATTCGGGTTCGTCCATCTCGCCGTCACCCAAAAACCCCCAGACCTTGCGATCGCCAGCGTCGATGATGCCGCGATCGTGCAGATAACGCATGAAACGCGCCTGGTAGATCGACATGATCGGCCCCAAACCCATTGAGACCGTCGGAAACTGCCAAAAGTCGGGCATGAGCCAGGGATGCGGATATGATGGCAAACCCTTGCCGTCGACTTCGCGCCGGAAATTTTCGAGCTGCTCGGCGGTGATGCGCCCTTCGACGAACGCGCGCGCATAGAATCCCGGTGACGAATGGCCCTGCAAGAAAATCAGATCGCCGCCGCTCTGCTGCGACGGCGCACGGAAGAAGTAATTGAATCCGACGTCATAGAGCGTTGCGGCCGACGCAAAACTGGCAACGTGTCCGCCGAGTTCCGACGATTCTTTATTCGCTCGAGCGACCATCGCCATCGCGTTCCAGCGAACGTAGTGGCGAATGCGCGTTTCCAACTCGTCGTTGCCCGGCATCGGTTCTTGTTCCGACGGCGGAATCGTATTAATGTAGGGCGTTGACAACCCCAGCGATACATGCGCGCCGCCGCGCTGTGCGGCCTCGACGACGGCGCCGATTAATTCTTGTGCGCGGGCGGGCCCTTCATGTTGGAGAACGCCTTCGATTGCCTCGACCCACTCGCGAGTTTCTTGCGGATCCGATTCTGCGGCCGGTGTCGCCGCGGCGACGCCGTCTGCGGTAGTGCTCATAACGCGGGCTTCGCGGCAGGGGAATCGCCATCCCGGCGCTGTAGTCGTCGCTACGCGGGAGCCGACATTCGACAATTTGTTGAAGGGCTGAGAGGGCGGACGATTGCCGACCGCTGCGACCTGATGCGGGTAATGCCGCCGGAGGGATGATGAGCAAGATTTATGCGACCGGATCCGATCCGTCGATTCGCGTGCCGATGCGCGAGATCGCGCTGAGCAACGGCCAATCACACGTCGTCTACGATACCAGCGGTCCATATACGGACGCCGGTGTCGCAACCGATCTCGAACGCGGGCTGAAACCGGTTCGTCTTGAGTGGATCGTCGCGCGCGGCGATACCGAGATCGCGGCCTCAGGCCGGAAAGCTCGGCGCGCGAAACCTGGATCGAACGTGACGCAGCTGCATTATGCACGGCGCGGCACGATTACGCCGGAGATGGAGTTCGTTGCGATTCGCGAGAACGTCGATCCGGAGTTCGTTCGTAGCGAAGTGGCGCGCGGCCGCGCGATCATTCCGGCTAATATCAATCATTCCGAAAGCGAGCCGATGATCATCGGGCGCAAATTCCTGGTGAAGATCAACGCCAATATCGGTAACTCTGCGGTCGCTTCGACGATTGCCGAAGAGGTCGAGAAGATGACCTGGGCGACACGCTGGGGTGCCGATACCGTCATGGACCTCTCCACCGGAAAAAACATTCACGAAACGCGAGAGTGGATTTTGCGGAACTCTCCGGTGCCCATCGGCACGGTGCCGATCTATCAGGCGCTCGAAAAAGTAAACGGCAAGGCCGAAGAGCTCACTTGGGAGATGTACCGTGACACGTTAATCGAGCAGGCGGAACAAGGGGTGGATTATTTTACGATTCATGCCGGCGTGCTGCTGCGGTACATTCCGTTGACGGCCAATCGTGTTACCGGCATCGTGTCGCGCGGTGGTTCCATTTTGGCGAAGTGGTGCCTTGCGCATCATCAGGAGAATTTTCTCTACACGCGCTTTGCTGAGATCTGCGAGATCATGCAAGCGTATGACGTGGCATTTTCACTTGGCGATGGACTGCGACCCGGATGTTTAGCCGATGCCAACGATGCCGCGCAGTTTGCGGAGCTCGAAACGCTCGGCGAGCTCACCAAGATCGCGTGGGAGCACGACGTGCAAGTGATGATCGAGGGCCCGGGTCACGTCCCCATGCATTTGATCAAAGAGAATGTGGACAAAGAGTTGCAGATCTGCAGCGAAGCGCCGTTCTATACACTAGGCCCACTCGCAACCGATATTGCGCCGGGTTACGACCACATTACGAGCGCGATCGGAGCGGCCATGATCGGCTGGTACGGTACTGCGATGCTCTGTTATGTGACGCCGAAAGAGCACCTCGGGCTCCCGAATAAAAAGGACGTCAAAGACGGCGTGATTGCATATAAGATCGCCGCGCACGCCGCCGACGTCGCCAAGGGACATCCCGGCGCGCGCCATTGGGACGACGTGCTGAGTCAAGCACGTTTTGAATTTCGCTGGGAAGATCAATTCAATCTCGCGCTCGATCCGGAAACGGCGCGCGAGTTTCATGACGAAACGCTGCCGGCAGAGGGCGCGAAAGTGGCGCACTTTTGTTCCATGTGCGGTCCGCATTTCTGCTCGATGAAGATCACGCAAGACGTGCGAGAATATGCCGAACGCGGAATGGCGGAGAAGTCCAAAGAGTTTATCGAGCGGGGTTCTGAGATCTACGTGAACTCCTGAGTCAGGTCGAAGCGGCTGGCTCGGGTCCGGCTCGCAAGAGCGGGCTTTCACAAGGGCTGGTCCATCATTTAAAAACCCTCGGCCCCGGGCTCATTACCGGCGCTGCCGACGACGATCCGTCGGGGATCTCGACCTATTCGGTCGCGGGCGCGAGCGCCGGCCTATCGATGCTTTGGCTTGCGCTGGCGACCACGCCCATGATGGCCGTGATCCAAGGCATGTGCGCCCGCATCGGATATGTTACCGGACGCGGACTCGCGGCAAATATTCGCACGTCAATCCCGCTGTGGTTGTGCTACGCGATCGCGGCGGCTGTCGTCATTGCCAATACCTTTAATGTCGGTGCTGATTTCGCGGGCATGGCGGCGTCGGCCAACATGCTGGTACCGCAAGTAAGTGCCCCGATCTGGGCGATTATTTTTGGCGCACTCCTGCTGGTGACGATCATTTTTTTATCCTATCGCATCATATGCGACACAATTAAATGGCTAACCGTCTCCTTATTTGCTTATGTGATCACTGCTTTTGTGATCCATCCGAATTGGGGAGAAGTGCTCAAAGCACTTGTCATTCCGCAAATCAAATTGGATAAGACATGGATGACGACCGCGCTTGGCGTCATGGGAACCACAATTACTCCTTACCTGTTTTTTTGGCAAGCGTCGCTAGAAATCGAAGAAGAGAAGAGCATGGGAAAAGCGACGGTACACCAGCGCCGCGGCGCCACACGCGCACAGATCGCCGACATGCATTTCGACGTCAATACCGGCATGATTTTCTCCAACCTCATCATGTTCTTCATTATCGTAACGACCGCGCTGACGCTGTACGCCCACGGCATGACGAACATCGGAACGGCGCAGGAAGCTGCCGCCGCGCTCAAACCGCTGGCGGGACGTTTTGCATCGCTGCTCTTTACATTGGGGATCGTTGGCACCGGATTGCTGGCCATTCCGGCGCTGGCCGGTTCGTCGGCGTATGTTGCGGCCGAGATCTTCTCGTTCCGAGAGGGACTAAACGAAAAACCGGCGCGCGCACCGCGGTTCTATGCCGTACTCGCGGCCGGATTGATTGCCGGCGTTATCATGGCGCTGGTGCACGTCGATCCTATTCGGGCGCTCTTCTATGCCGCCGTGCTCAACGGATTTGTCGCGATCCCCCTGCTATATGTCATCATCCGCATCGCCAGCAGCGCGAAAGTCATGGGACGCTGGCGCAGCTCGACGGTGGCGCGAGTCTGGGGCTGGATCACCTTTGCGGTGATGGGCGCGGCGGCAATCACGATCTTCGTTTAAATGAAGGAATGAAGATTTGCGCCGTGCTCTTCGATCGCGATGGCACCTTAATAGAAAATGTTCCGTACAACGGCGATCCTAAGGCAGTGCGGCCGTTGCCGGGTGCGCGCGAAGCGCTCGATAAGTTGCGCCAAGCCCAAATTCCGTTGGCGGTGGTTTCGAATCAGAGCGGAATCGGACGTGGCCTCATCACGAACGCGCAGATGGAAGCGGTCAATCAGCGGGTTGAAGAGTTGCTAGGGCCATTTGACGTGTGGCTTCACTGCCCGCACACGCCCGAGGACAACTGCGAATGCCGCAAGCCAAAACCGAAGCTCATTGTGGATGCCGCGCGCGCTTTAGGCGTGGATGTCGCTTGTTGCGTGGTGGTTGGCGATGCGGAAAGCGATGTGCAAGCAGCGCGTAACGCCCGCGCTCAAGCGCTCAAAATCGGCCCGAAGCGGACTTTATCGGAAGCGGTGGACGAGATTCTTACTTAGGCGCTACCCAGTATTTTGTGTCGGGGGAGCCGTAAAGTACTTCGACTTGTGAAGCCGTAGCCGTCGCGCGCAAAGGCGCCGGTGCGTGCAGCGTGCGGCTCACCTTGCGCCACGCGCGCATAACTTTGACGACATAATGTTGCGTTTCGGCATACGGCGGAATACCGCCATATGCGGCGACGGCTTTCGGGCCGGCGTTATATGCGGCAAACGCGAGTTGGTAACGGCTCGGACTATTGCGATATTTTCTCAACAGGCCGCCGAGATATCGCGCGGCGCCTTGCAGATTTTGATACGGATCGCGCGGATTCACATGCAGCGTTGCGGCGGTGCCGGGCATAAGTTGCCCCAAGCCGATCGCGCCTGCGGATGACACTGCGTGCGTATGCCACGCGGACTCGACGCTCACGAGCGCCACAAGAATATTTGCATTCAGGCGCCAGCGTGAGGCGTTGATCAGCAAATGCTTGGCCAGATTCGTACTCTGCCAAGAGGGCAATGCCGGATTGAACTTGTGCAGGACCCGCGCGTAAGCGCGAACTGTCGCCGGGCTGTTGGAGGCCACCGTTGCGGCGGATGCCGATGCGGCAAACCAAGGGACGATGGATAACGCCAAAAATGACGCCGTGATTAAAGCGCGGAGTCGCATACCTTTGTGTACGGATAGAGGAGCCCCTAACCTCTCGGCAGGAGGCTCCTCCTAGTAAGATTTTTACAATAAACGAACAGGCGAGCCGTGAGCGCCCGTTCGCGGCTGATTTTATTGATTGCGTTCTTCGTTATAATGTGCGGCCTGATCGGGTTCAGCGAGTGGTGGGCGTATCACAAAAACGTCCCATACTACGAGCACGTAGGGAAAAACCAAATCGCGCACTAATGCGGCGCTTGGCGCACGGACGTTCTTTCCTACGGAGATCTTGATGCCGCACCGTTTTTTTGTTTGGATTTTTTTTGCGCTTCTGTTGAGCGCGCCGCCGTTAAAAGCATTTGCACAAGCGACGCCGTCGCCGAAACCGAACCCGGCCGCAACCAGCGAGCCGACAAAGCCGCAGAACCCGACGCCGACGCCGAGTCCTACGCCGACCCCCGGTCCCCCGTACTCGAATATGCAATGGCGCGAGATCGGTCCGGCTTTGCCGGGCGGACGCGTTGCAGCGGTCGCGGGTTCCGAACGCGATCCGAAATTGTATTACATTGGATCGGCGGGTGGCGGCGTCTGGAAATCAACGGACGGGGCGGAGACTTGGAGTGCGGTCTTTGCCAAACAAAAAGTTGCGGCGATTGGCGCGGTCGCGATCGATCCAAACAACGACAGTACCGTTTGGGTCGGAACGGGCGAAGCGAATCCGCGCAATGATGTCACCTACGGCGACGGCGTTTACAAAACCACCGATGGCGGCAAGACGTGGACGAATATGGGGCTGGCACAGACGCGCCACATTTCACGCATCCTAATCGATCCGCGCGACTCCAATCACGTGATCGTGGGTGCCTTGGGCGACGTCTTTGGCCCCAACGAAAATCGCGGCGTATACGTCACCGATGACGGCGGCCGCACGTGGACCAAAACCTTATATGTGAGCGATCAAAGCGGCGCTTCGGATCTCGCGATGGACGTCCAACATCCGAATGTCGTTTATGCCGGCATGTGGCATTTCTTGCGCCAGCCGTGGACCTTTACCAGCGGTGGTCCCGACGACGGACTCTATCGCTCAAGCGACGGCGGCAGAACCTGGAACAAACTCACCGGCAGCGCGAAGGGTTTGCCAACCGGGATAACCGGCCGGATCGGTTTGGCGGTCGCGCCGAGCGACGGCAATCGCGTGTATGCGTTGATCGAATCGAGCGACGGCATTTTGTGGCGCTCCGACGATGCCGGCTCGACGTGGATGATGGTCAGCAACGATACGCTGGTCGATCAACGGCCATTTTATTTCACACACATTGCGGTCGATCCGAAAAATCCGGATAAAGTATACGGCGTCTCCGAGATGGTGTCGGTTTCAACTGACGGCGGGAAAAAATTCAAAGAGATCGCGCAGTCTGTTCACGTTGACTATCATGCGATCTGGATCGCGCAAAATGATCCGGACCGCGTTATCTTAGGAGAAGACGGCGGCATCGCGCGCACGGTCGATGGCGGCGACAATTGGTTCTTCGATCGCAACATTCCGATCGGTGAAGTCTATCACGTCGGTATTTCGAATGAGAATCCGTATTGGGTTTGCGGCGGCTGGCAAGATAACAATGGCTGGTGCGGCCCCTCGAACTCACTCGACATCTCGGGAATCCTCAATAAGTATTGGATTGCTCCCGTCGGCGGCGACGGCGAGTGGGTCGTTCCCGATCCGTCGGATCCGAATTGGATTTGGGCCGATTCAGAGAATGGCGCGCTGGTCATCTACAACAAGGTCACCAAAGACGCATTGTTTGCCGCGCCCTATATCCAGAACTCGATCGAAGGCTACGATCTTTCCAAGAGCAAGTACCGTTTTAACTGGGATTCGCCGATTGCGTTCGCGCCGTGGAATCCGCACATCGGTTGGCTCGGCGGCAACGTGGTGTTCCAAAGCACCGACCGCGGACGGCATTGGACGATTATCAGCCCGGATCTGACGCTCAACGATAACTCGCACCAACACCCTTCGGGCGGTCCGGTCACGCACGACGTTTCCGGAGCGGAGTATTCCGACAACATCCTTTATATTGAAGGGTCGCAACTCCACGCGGGCGAGATTTGGGTCGGCACCGATGACGGATTGGTGCAAGTGACAACCAACGGCGGAAAAACGTGGCGTAACGTCACGCCGCCGGGCGTGCCGCCCTACGGACGCGTCGAGACCGTCGCGCCTTCAACGCTGCGCGACGGCACCGTCTTCGTCGTCATCGATCGGCACAAGTCCGGCGACTTCAAACCCTACGCTTTTGCTTCAAATGATTTCGGGCGCACGTGGCGTTCGATCTCGAGTAATCTGCCATCCGATCAATACGTGCGATCGATCCGCCAAGATATTCACGACGGCAACATTCTGTATGCGGGAACGGAAGCCGGAATGTGGATCTCATTTAACGGCGGAGCGAGCTGGCAAGACTTCCGCAATAATCTGCCGACCGTTTCGGTCCGCGAGATTCGCTTTCAGCCGCAGTTTGACGACCTTGTGATCGCAACGCACGGCCGATCGCTCTATATCATCGACGATATGCACATGATTCAGCGCCTGCAAACCGCAATCGCGCAGGGAGCGCTGGTGCTGGGCCCGCGTACCGCATATGAATATTCGTATCATTCAGATGACGAAGGCATCTATACCGATTACGCGGGCAACAACCCGCCCTTCGGCGCGATGATCTATTTCTATCAAAAGACGCCGGGCAAGACCGCTCCCGCCGTACAGATTTTAGATGCATCCGGCCATGCGATCCGCACCGTTTCGGGTGAACGCGTTACTGAGTCGGGCCAGCATATTCCGCGCGTGACCAACAAGGCGGGAATCAACCGGTACGTTTGGGATTTTCAAGTTGACGGACCCACGAAATGGCTCGGTGCCGCGCGCATTCGGTATCAAGGTCCGGATGAAGGGGCCTACGTTCCGCCTGGCCGGTACGCAGTGCGCATGACGGTCGGCGGAAAGACGTTTACGCAGCCTTTTACTGTCAAGCCCGATCCGCGTTCGAAATTTACGCAAGCCGAATACGTGCAGAGCTACAATTTCGCCAAAAAGTACTATCGGGAATTCTCGGTGATCGATACGATGCTCAACAATCTGGACTCGGTGAAGAAGCAGATCGATGCGCTCGATAACGATCCGAAGGTTAAAGCCGATGCGGCTTTACAGACGCAACTGGCGAGCGTGAGCAGCGAGCGCGACACGGTATTTCACACCCTGACTGCGGATTACCATAATGACGAGGATTCGATCCAGCGTCCGGGCGCGCTGCGCGAAGATGTGGAGTCGATCGGATTCTTCGGCTTCGGCTTGATTACGCCAGCGATCGCGGATTACGGCCGGCGGACGGACGTCGAATATCGCGCCGGAGTAGCGCGATACAATACGTTTGTTCAAACGACGCTGGCCTCATTGAATGCCGCACTCGGTGCCGCGGGAGCGAAGCCAATCTCCGGAGTCACCGCAGTCTCACCAGGCATCTAAGGGAGTGGCTATGCGATTATTAGGAACGCTTGCGATTCTGTTTGCATTTACGGCCGGCGCGGTAAACCGCGCCGATGCCGCCGATGCAAGTTACGCGCATCTCAAATGGCGTTCGATCGGCCCCGCGGTTTCAGGCGGGCGTGTTCCGGCGGTTGCCGGAACGGCAAGCGATCCGAATCTCTACTACATTGGGTCGGCCGGCGGCGGCGTTTGGAAAACCGATAACGGCGGCGCAACCTGGACTCCCGTCTTCGAAAAAGAGCCGGTGTCGGCCATTGGCGCGGTCACGATCGATCCGACGGATGAAAACGTCGTCTGGGTCGGAACCGGTGAGTCGAATCCGCGCAACGATGTAAGCTACGGCGACGGCGTCTATAAAACGATCGACGGCGGCAAGACATGGACGAACATGGGCTTGTCCCAAACGCGCCACATATCGCGCATTCTCGTCGATCCTTCGGATCCGAATCACGTCATCGTCGGTGCGAGCGGCGATCCGTTTGCGGACAGTACCGAACGCGGCGTCTTTGTTACCGACGACGGCGGCAAGACGTGGAGTAAAACGTTATATCTCGGTCCGCAGACCGGCGCTTCGGAGCTCGCAATGGATCCGAACCATCCGAGCGTCATTTACGCCGGCATGTGGCAGTTCCGGCGTATGCCGTGGACCTTTCACAGCGGTGGACCGCAAGATGGCTTGTACAAATCGATTGACGGCGGTAAGACGTGGACGCACCTCGCCGGCAATGGCCTGCCGGCAGGCCTCATGGGGCGTATTGCAGTCGCTGTCGCCCCCAACAACAGCAATCGCGTCTACGCGATCATTGAAGCCAAAGGCGGAATTCTTTGGCGCAGTGACGATGCCGGTGCAACCTGGACGATGGTGAGCGACAATACGCTTGTCGATCAGCGCCCGTTTTATTTTACGCACATCAACATCGACCCGAGCAACGCGAACCATGTTTATGCGGTCTCCGAGCAATTGGCGGAGAGTCGCGATGGTGGGCGGCGCTTCCGCTCGATCGCGCCGGGCGTGCACGTGGATTACCACGCGATGTGGATCGCGCCCAATAATCCCAACCGGATGATCGTCGGCGAGGACGGCGGATATGCGATTACGCTTGATGGCGGCCGGAACTGGTCGTTCTCGCGGAACGTTCCGGTCGGCCAGATTTATCACGTCGGCCTATCGAATGAGAATCCGTATTGGGTATGCGCGCCGCTGCAGGATAACAATGCGTTTTGCGGCCCATCCAATTCACGCAACCGCGAAGGCATTTTGGACGACGACTGGCTGAACGTTGTTGGAGGCGACGGCATGTGGGCTGTGCCGGATCCCGCTAACGGAAATTACATCATGGCCGACTCGCAGACCGGAAACATTAACGCGTACAGCAAGAAAGTGCAATCCGGTCGCGGCGTGATCCCGTATTATGATTTCGATCGTAATAATTTTAATCTGGCGGCTCGGAAGTACCGCTTCAACTGGGATTCGCCGATTGCGTTTGCGCCTTGGAACAGCAAGGTGCTGTGGCTGGGAGGCGACGTGGTCCTTCAATCGACCGATCGCGGCGTGCATTGGACGCCGATCAGCCCCGATCTCACGCGTAACATTAAAGCGCACCAAATTCCGGCGGGCGGACCGCTCGCGACCGATGTTTCGAGCGCCGAGTATCCCGACAACATCCTTTATATTGAAGGCTCGCCGTTGCGCGCGGGCGAGATCTGGGTCGGCACGGATGACGGGTTGGTGCAGCTGACGCGCGATGGCGGCAAACATTGGCGCAACGTCACGCCGGCGGGCGCGCCATTCCTCGCGCGTGTCGAAACGGTTGCGCCCTCACCGGTAACTGCCGGAGCCGCCTATGCGAGCTTCGACGATCACCGCTCGGGGAATTATGCGCCCTATCTCTACGTGACGCACAACTACGGCGCAAGCTGGACCAAGATCGTCAACGGTTTGCCTGCAGACCAATATGTTCGCACGGTACGGCCTGACCGGCATAATTCGGCGCTGCTGTTTGCGGGAACCGAAAATGGTCTGTGGATCTCGTACGACGGCGGTTTGCACTGGAACGACTTCCGGCTGAATATTCCGGCGGTTTCGGTGCGCGACATTCGCGAGCAGCCGGCGTTCAACGACCTGGCAATCGCGACGCACGGGCGCGCCTTGTGGATCTTGGACGATCTAACTTCATTACAACAGCTGCCGCAAGCTCGTAGCCGCGGTGGGATGCTGTTCAAGCCCCGTACCGCCTATCAATACATTTCGCATTCCAACGACGAAGGGCTATACACGCGCTTCTCGGGTGAGAATCCACCCAACGGGGCGATCATCGATTACTATATCGCAACTCCCGGCCGCTCCGCGCCAACGTTCGAGATTCTCAACGCGCGCGGGCAAGTGATCCGGCATATCCGGCCGGTTGCGCGTCCGGCCGCGGCAGCGAATCCAGAAGCGGCGGCGTTTTTCGGTTTAGGCGGCGGGGGCCCGACCAATTACGCGGGCATCAATCGCGTCGTTTGGAATTTCCGTGAAGACGGCGTGACGCAATGGCGTGGAAATCCAGCGGTAGGTGGCGGTGGCGGAGCGGCCGGTTTTGGCGCACTCGCCATTCCGGGAACGTATTCGGTGCGCGCCACGCTTGGCGGCCGCACCTATACGCAGAGCTTCCTCGTTAAGAAAGATCCGCTAAGTCCGTATTCGCAAGCCGATTTCTTGGCGGCCTATGCGTTTTCCAAGAAGTATTTAGCTGTCAGCGGGAAGATTAACGAGATCCTTAATGCGCTCGATGACCAGAAGAAATCGTTGACCGCAGCGCAAGCAGCGGCGCAGAAGAGCGGCAACACGGCGCTGTTGGCGCGGATAAATAGTGCGCTCCAGGCGCAGAATACGATCTTCCGGACCTTCACCGCGAACTATCAAAACGGCGAAGACTCGCTGCAGTGGCCGGGCGCATTGCGTGAAGACCTGCCGCGCGCGGGTTTCGGCGGTGGAAGCCCGCCGACGCCCGCACAGCTCGAGTATGCAAAACGATACGATCGGGAGTACGCAGCCGCGGTGGCGCGTTATAATACCTACGTCAAATCAACGATCGTGCCGTTGCGCAGCGCGTTAAAGTCGCTTGGAACCGGTAGCGAGCAGGTGCCGTAAGAACGCTCCGTGATTGAGCGAACCGCCGCTGCCAAAGCGCGCGATAACGGTTCGCTCAGACGGAATAAGATAGAGCGCTTGTCCGCCCGATCCACTTGCATAAGCCACATCTGCCGGCACGCGCGGTGGCGCCAGCCACCAGCATAAACCGTATCGCGGATTAGCATCCGTTCCCTGAAAACACTCTGCGAATTCGGCGGCGTGTTGCACCATATACAAACCGAAGCGCAACCAGTTACGGGCCGTTAAAAAAGCGCCGGTCGGTAGCGGCTGCGTGCCATCCGATAGCCGCCGCCACGACTCGATCGTCACACCGGCGGGCTCATGCAAACGCTCGTGCAAATACTCGTGCGGCGTTCGCGTTTTGAGTTTGTGCGCAAGAACTGCTCCGAAGATCTGCAACGGAATTCCGCCGTAGGTGAAATGTTCTCCAGGGGCGTTGCGCAACGGTGTCGCCAGCGCTTTTTCATAGAGTGGAACGGCTTTGCCGAGGCCGCCGAACGGCACGCCGGCAGTTAACGTCAATAGATGGCGCAACGTCACTTCCCGTTTGAGCGGCTCCTCACGCCACTGCGGAAATGAGTTAGCTACCGTTTCGTCGAGCTGAATGATGCCGTCGCGCTGCGCCAGCAACGCCAGCGCTCCCCAAAAGCTCTTGGTACCGCTATAGAGTGCGTGCGCTTTATCGGCGCTGAAACTGCCGGAGTATTCTTCTGTAACGATCGTGCCGTCGCGCGCGATCAGGAGCGCCTGCGTTGTGCCTTGCATGAAGCTCAGGTTCTTCGGCGTACTCTGGGGAGCATGCCCGAATTTAACTGGGAACGCACGCTCGACGAAGTCAAAGAGCGGGACGACCAGATCGAACATGGCCGTATACTGATTCCGATAACGGCGTCGGTCATAGCGGTCTTCGCTGCCCTCGCGACGCTCTTTGCCAATCACAGCTCGATCTCGGGTCTCGCCGAAAAGAACGCCGCAATTCTTGATCAGACCAAATCGGCGGATCAATATGCCTATTACGAGTCGAGCCGCATCAAAGTGCATGTCTATGAGGCACTCCTGGGAAGCGGAATCGTGACGGCGCGCGGCGCCTCCAAGCAGATGCAAACGACGGCTGCAACCGAACAGCAGAAGGCCAACAGAATTTTAAAAGGCGCGCAGACATTTGCCGTGCAGGCCGAAGATCATTTGCGAGACTCAGAAACGTTTATGACGGCTTACGAGAGATATGAAGTCGCCGCGACGCTCTTTGAAGTCTCGATTGTTCTTGTTTCCATCACCGCATTGATGCGGGCGCGGGTTTTATACGCGGTCGGGCTTGGTGCGACGCTCGTCGGCCTGGGTTTTTTCATCAGCGGCTTCATCCGCTAACGCGCGCGCGGCCGCTTCGAGCTGCGCCGCCAACTCGCGTGCATGCGCGGCAATGTTCGCGCCGTTGTAGGCAAAAATCTCACGCCAGAGCGTCGGGCTCGAGTTTCCAAGGCGTACGAGTTCGCGCGCAACCGGCCCAAAAAAATCTTCGCTCTGCTTAGCGTGCTGTTGGCGGACGCTCTTGGTGAAAAGCGTTGCCAGCAGCTGCGGAAGATGGGAGGTTAGCGCAAGCATTCGATCGTGTGCGGCCGCGTCGGTTGGCACTGCGCGAGCGCCCATCGCGCCGATGAACTCTTCGACGTGCAACTTGTTCGCCGAGTCGCTGGGCGAAATATAGAGCCATGTCTTTCCTTGAAAGAGTGCGGCATCGGCCGCAGCTGCGCCGGCGCGCTCGGATCCGGCAAGCGGATGCGTACCGACAAATCGGAGAAGATCGCCGGCGGCGTCTACGACCGGAACCTTCACTGAGGCAACATCGATAATGAGCTTTGCGGACGGAGCATGTGCGCGAAGCTGTTCGAGCTCACGTACCGTTGCGCGCGGCGGCGCGGCGATCACCAGAATCTGCGAATCGCGATAGAGTGCGTCCCGCTCGGCGATCCAATCGATTGCTCCGCGCTGCTGCGCTGCGCGCGCGGCGGCTGGGTCGGCATCGAAGCCTGAAACGTTCCAGCCGAGCTCGCGAGCGCGCAATCCGATCGATCCGCCGATTAAACCGGTGCCGACGATTCCGAGTTTCACTCCGAACGTCCGGCAATATCCGGACGCAGGGCCCGTGCGTCCTCGAGATACACATGCTCTATTGCGTCTTGCGCGCGCCCAGTTTCCACATGCATGAGCACGCGAATGCATCGTGGCATCGCACCCGGTACCGCGATTTCAGTGAAATGCAGCATCGGAACATGCACCCAGCCCATTTCGCGCGCACCGAGCGCGGGAAAAGCTGCGTGGAGATCCGGCGTCATGCTAAAAAGCACCGACGCAATGTCGTCGACATTCACCGAATTACGCTCGCTCATCTCGGTCAGCAGACGTTTGGTCCCCTCGAGGATCGCTTCGGGCGAGTCTGTCGCGACCGTAATCGCGCCGCGTATACCGCGCATCTTCATTCGGGCGGGCTTACCGCCCCCAGGCGCAGAACCCCTCGCCATTAGTGGGACTCGAACATATCGTTTTGCACGTGGCGTTATGTAACGCCGTGGCTCGACTTTCGCCCAACGCAAACGTTGCCATGAGCGTGAAAGTTACCGACAAAGTCAACAACGCGCAAGTTGACAAGGTCGTGCAATTTGCGCGCGGCACCGGCAATGAAGCGCGCGCCGAGTTCGATTCCACGTGGGGCACGTATCGTATCGTTATTACCGTGCCCAAATACCGGTGCAGTGATGTGGATTACGTGCACATCTTACAAGACCATAATCGGAATCTCTACACGAAACTCATCGATGGCCCGTCGAGCCTGGTCGCGCCGGTTTTGATCCTGGGTGCGCTGCCGCAGTCGTTTGCGTATGTCGAGCCCACG
>DASYYA010000114.1:0-6200 GCA_035934355.1 Candidatus Rubrimentiphilum sp.
GTCACGCCGCCGTTGATCGGGAATGCATAGCGCTCTGCGGCCCACTCCAATCCAGGTTCGAACAGGAATTTCCCAACATGCACGTCGTCTTCCGCGTAAGCCGTCATAATGTCGGTCGGGTAGATCGACCGGAGATAGTTGTCCGGCCACGTTCCGTTGGCATTGAAGACGTTTTCGCAGAAGTAGTTAAAGACGTTGTAATCGCGCTCGTAGCTTCCGCCGAGCTTCAGCGTGGATTTCGCGCTGAGCGCGTTCGTGTAGTCAAGGTTGGCGAAGTACATGTGCGAATTCCGGTCGCCCCAGAATACCTGCACGCCGTAGTCTTGTACGCACGGAACGCCCGGCACGCCGGCCATCGGCAAAACGGGTGTCCCAGCTACGTACGGATACGCCGGGCACGCGCTTTGGGGTGCGCCGTTTGCCACAGCCCAATTCCATTGCGGATTGTTCTCAAGCGATGGAATGTTCGGGTCGGCCATCGGTTGATCGAAGATGTATTGGTTAAAATTCTCCGATAACCGGAACGAGAAGAACGAGTGATCGTTCAGATTATGGTTCCACTGGATCTTCCCGAGACCGCCATAATGGTGCCAGATGTTGCCGCCTCCGTTTGGCAGTGAGCCGAAGAAAAACCCTTCGGGGCAACTCTGTCCGTTGGGTGCGGTCCCGCCGCCCCAGCCTGAGAATGACGTATTGCTGGGAACGTTTCCAGGGCACGGAATGAGTGAGAGCGCCGGCGGCTGGCCGGTCGGCTTGTTCAGAAGATAGTTAAAAATGAAGTCGCCGTTGCTGTTGGTCAGAACCGCTTGAATTGTGTCCGCCGGATCGGGACGGTAGCTGAAGTTGCTGACCCAATCGCGAGTCTTGACCGGTCCGGATCCGTCGAAGCTGTACAGTACCAGATTGGGATATGTGTTCTCACCGTAGTCGTATTGGTTTTGAGAGTTTACGCCATCGAACGCAACGTAATACGAGAATTTATGGTTGGCGGTCGCCTGGCCACGCTCGAGTGTAACGTAGTTGTTGAATTCGGGCGAGGTCGCCTGGAAGAATGCGTTCCCAAATCCCGGATAGGTTCCGCTCTTTAAGATGGAGTTGAAGTAGCCGGTTCCGTTGGTTGCACCGGATGCCGGCAAACCGCCGGTATAAACTTCGATATTACTGATACCGATGTTCGAAAGATTGGTCGTAAAGAAACCGGTGATCCGGTCCTGAATCGGAATCCCTTCGAATTCATAACCGAGGTCGGTTACCTGGCCGCCGCGCACGCGCGGCTGCGCTGGGAAACCGGTACCGGTGACGCCCGGCGTCACCGCAAGATATTGGTAGAGCGTTTCGTGCAGACCGCCCGGGTTGGTTGCGGCTTGCAGCTGCGCGCCGCCGACGGTGTACACGTCACTCCCCTGATTTGGCTTGACCAAGTTGGATTGCGCCGATGCGTGCACCGAGGCAATCGTCCGTAGCGCCGTATGCAGTTGCTGGTTGACCGTGACGGTCTGGTCTTGCACGACCGTAACGCCCGCCGCGGTCGCTGGCTCATAGCCGGTGAGTGCAAATGTTACCGTATAGGTGTCCGGCACGATGTCGACGATCGAATAGAATCCTTTGGCGTCGCTGGTAGACGTTGCCGTTTGGCTGAGTGAAACGGCAGTCACCTTCACGTTTGCCAGCGGCGCGCCGCTGGTGGCATCGGTGATCGTGCCCGTGATGTTGCCCGTCGTTCCGGCGAATGCCGGCGTTGGCGCAACGAGTCCGGCGCAAACAAACGCCATGGCCAGGAAACCGGCCATAATGCGCGTGCGCCGCTTGAGATGATGCATATAATCTCTCCCTGCGAGCCGCATCGCGTTGCTTCTGTTGCATCCCGCGATAGCGACCACAAATCAAAAGAAAAGCGCCCGGCGTGGTCCCACGCGCGTTCGCTGACGCATTAATCCCTGATTAAGAGGTGCGGTTCCTGCGTGGGGGCTCAGAATCGATCGTTTTGCTCAGGCCACGCGGAGCGTCGCTCTCGACGTAGCGTGCGCGCCCCACGTGGAGCGCGATCATTTGCGCCGCCACGAGCCACGCAAGCGTGTTGAAGGCCTCTCCAACCACCGGCCCAAGCAGCGGAATGTCGCCTATATGACCGCCGATGACGTAGCGCAGGCTTTCGGCCTGCACGGCATCGAGCATCGGTCGATTGACGATGTTGCGCGCAACATCGTCAACGATGCCGATGATCGCGCATGTCGCGTCGAGCATCGCCGCGCTTCCATGGCGGAATTCGCCGGCGGAAAAACCCTCGGCGTGGATATAGCTGGCCTCTTTGAGTTTGAGCGCAAACTCGTTGGCTATAGGGATTCCATAACCGGCGGCGACGATCACGACGCTACGCCGCCGCGCGATGCGCTGTGCGGCTTCGTGGACCGTTTCAACCTCCGATCCATCGAGCCAGCTGCGCACATCTTCGGCGGTTTCGGTCAAACTTTGTGCACTGCGCGCGTGGGTGCCGGCCATTAAACCGGCAGCCCAGAGCAATATCGCCGCCGTTGCCGTAACGCTCTTACTCGCCGGCACCGCAATCTCGGGACCCGCACCCAAATCGATGGTGAGATTCGCACGCCGTCCTAACTCCGAATCGGCGGTGTTCGTGAGTGCAATCAAATCACTCGGCCGCAAAACATCGAGCGCTTCCAAAAGATCGGCGGACCGCCCGCTCTGCGAACACGCAATAATCGCCGCGTTGAGGTATGCGACGTTGTCGAGCGGCGCTTCGGTGGCCGCTAGCGCATGCGCGCGAATTCCGCGCCGCCGCAACGCGAGCGCGCCAAGCTGCGCCATGAACAGCGAACTGCCGCTGCCGAGTAGCACCACATCCCGATCGCGGATCGCGTGCGCCAGCGTTTCGGCTTTGTTGGATTTGGCGATAGCGCGCCACACATCGGGCTGCTCGCGAATCTCCGCTTCGAAATGCGCCCCTAGCATTTATTGTGAAGCAATTAGCGAAAGAATTGCTCCCCTCACCTTCGCTAAATCGGAAGCGCCATGCGGTTGGTCTTCACCCATCCATTGATTGATAAGGAATGAAAACGTGACGGGGCCGTGGGTTTTTGTTTGCACGAAGCCGGAGATCGTGCGCACGTGGCTGATGCTTCCGGTTTTGGCGAAGACCTTGCGTTCGGCCGCCGTTCCTTTATACGAGCTTCTCAGCGTGCCGCGAACGCCTGCGACGGGAAGCGCGTCGAGCATGATGTCGCGATTGGGCCCGTTCCAATCTTTTTGCAGAATCTGGAGCAGATCGCGCGGGGTAATGCGGTCGTATTGCGAGAGCCCTGAACCATCGGAGATCGCAACCGTCGCCGGATCGATACCGGCGGATTTTAAAAACTGTTGCTCGAGAAGTCTCCCGTTGTTATCGGTACCGGGAGCGCCTTTGAGCCGATAGCCCAGCTCCTTGAGCATCAACTCCCCCATCAGATTATCGCTCGGATACCAAAAGTCGGCGAGCAATTGCGGCAGCGCTTCCGAATGGTGGCTGAACAGTACCGTCGCTTGCGCCGGCATCTTACCGGCGGTCACACCGCCCGTCACACTCACGCCGTGCGCCGCAAGTGCGCGCGCAAACACATCGCCGGCATAGCTCGTTGGATCAGGCACCGCTGGATGAATGTCGCCCGACTCCTTTGCACCGAGCGGGTAATCTCCGGCGATAACGATCGTTCGCGGCTGATCCCATGGCCGCTGGATGTCGGACGTGTCTTTCGTTCCGGTAACGAGGCGATTATCGATCGTAAAAGCGCTGCTCTGCGGCTCGATGCGTAGCTGTGCCGGCGCGCCGGCTGCCGGGCCGGGCGACATGTAAATGTGGACGACCCCGTCCTCGAGTTCGAGCGCGCTCACAACGGGCGCATAATAATAAGGAAGGTCGTCCCACGACCAGCCGTAGCCCAGCCGCTGCGAATCGTAGTGCGAATCGTCGGCGACGACCGCTCCGGTGATTCGGGTGACGTGCTGTGCGGCGACCGCGGTGGCCGCGGCGTCGAGATCTTTGGCAGTGAGTAATGCGTCGCCGCCGCCATACAGATAGATGTTTCCGGCAATCGTGCCGTCCGGCTGAGGCGGCCCATCGGCACCAACCGTTGTTTCGTACGAAAAACCGGTACCGAGGATGGCCAAAGCCGTTGAACCGACGAGCAGTTTGAAGTTGGACGCCGGCATGAACTCTTGATCGGAGTTTTCGGAAAAGAGCGTCGCGCCGCGCACCGTGTCGATCGCAATCAAACCGATCTGTGCGCCGCGTAGCGTCGGCGCCGTCAACAATTTTTCGATGCCGAGTTTTAGCGCCGAAGTCTGCGAGGGTTTCCAAGGCGCGCCGCCCGGCGCCGGTTTTGCCAGCGTGGCAACCGACGACATATCGGCTGCCGCGGCCGGATAAGCAACGAGCGTGACACACATTGTCAGGCCGAGGCATCGAAGCGCTCTATTCATCACAGTCGTTCCTCAAAACGTCGTCAAGAGTTTCACGGCGCGCGATGAGCGTATGCGTTCCGGCACGCACTGCCACGACCGCGGGACGGGCAAAACGGTTATAGTTGCTGGCCATGCTATACGTATAAGCTCCTGTCGTGCACATTGCAATTGTTTCACCCGAGGTGAGATCTTGGGGGAGCTGCGCAATCCCGAGTTGGTCGTTTTCGCAGGATCGTCCGCAAAGAATCGTTTCCGTCAGGCCCGCTTCACCGCGTCCGGCAACATACGCATGGTGATACGCGTCATATAACGCGGGCCGTGGGTTTTCGAAGACGCCGCCATCAACAATCGCAAACCGGCGGCCGAATTCGCTTTTGACTGCCATCACTTGGTAGAGCGTCGTACCGGCGGCGCCGATAAGCGCGCGTCCCGGTTCGATCCCGATGCGCGGCAGGGGCAGATTCCAGCGTTCGGCGCTTTTTACAATCGCATCGGCCACGGCATTAAGCGTCGCTGCGATTTCAAGCCCAGCGCTTTCCTGCGGATGCATTGCCACGCCAAAGCCGCCGCCAACGATCACGCGCTTACAATGGAGACCGCGTCCTGCGATATAAGCCGCGCGTTCCATCAATACGGACGCATTCTCTACAAAGGCTTGCGTTTGATAGATTTGCGAACCGATGTGCGCATGGACGCCTTCGAATTGCAGATTTGACGACTCCGCGAGTAAGTTCAGGGCTGCCGGCAGTGTATCCGGATCGAAGCCAAACTTGGTTTTCGCTCCACCCGTGCGCACGAACTCGTGCGTATGCGCTTCGATACCGGTGTTGATCCGCAACAAAACGGGAATTGCTTGCGCCGCTGGACGCGCCGTGAGTCTACGCAACTCGTCGAGGTTATCGACAATCACCGAGGCGACGCGCTGTTCGGCAATCGCTTCGAGTTCGTCGTCGGTTTTGCCGCAACCGTGAAAACTGATGCGCTCGGCCGGAAAACCGGCGCGTTCGGCCGCCTCCAACTCTCCGAGCGAACAGACGTCGAGTTGGAGCGACGTATGCCGCAGATGGCGGGCAAGCGCAACCAGCAGCAGCGCTTTGCCGGCGTATGCAACCTCGACCCCGTGCGGCGTACTTGCTTCAAGAAACTGCGCGACCGCCGCATCGAGAATGTCGTAATCGATTACGAGCAGCGGCGTACCGTAGGTTGCTGACAATTCACCCGCGCGAACGCCGCCGATGTGCAACTCGCCGTCATGGCGCTCATGCCCCGGCGCCAAGCGGCCATGCCACTTCAAGACATCTGCAGAATTTCGGAGCATACAAAGCGGATTGCGCGTGCCGCGCGAACAATCCCGCCCTGCCACATGAGTTATCCAACATGGAAGGTTGCCGATTGGCAACCCAAATTGCCGCACGGCCCAATCGAGAACATCTACATCCACTGGTCAGCGCATGATTATCGTTCGGTGTTTCCGGCATACCATTTTTGCGTGGCGCTCGATGAAAGCAACGAGATTGTTGTCGTCAACACACACGACGTGCGCGAAAATATGCGCAACGTGTACGACGCGCCGGACGATCCGTATGCGGCGCATACGCGCAAGCGCAACTCTTTTGCGCTGGGGATTGCCGTGATGGCCATGGAGAAGTCTACGCCCGAGGATTTTGGCCCGTATCCCCTTACCGAGCCATTGATCGATGCGCTTTGTTTAGTGGCCGCGCAGCTCGCACGCTGCTACGACGTTCCGG
>DASYYA010000120.1:0-11271 GCA_035934355.1 Candidatus Rubrimentiphilum sp.
TGTGGGCGCGCGCGCTGTGCACGCGAACGATTTTCCGCACCGCCGGGCTCGATCCGCGCGCTCCGCACGAATGTACTGTCCTTTTCCAACTCGGTCGCGATCTTGTTGGTGACGCGACTCCACCGCACGACGCCGCAACACTAGCGCCCTTCGTCATCGACGAGCTCGCACCCAGAAGCGGCCGCGTCCTCATGCAAATCACCGATAAATGGGAACGCTTAGGAGCTTCAGCCGGCGACGTCGCGGCGCTGTGTTCCAAACTCTCCGCGCGATACGACGCGCTTTTCGTTGCATCGCAAAGAGAATCGAAGTATGCGCAACGCATCGCCGGCATGACGAATATCGCAATCGAAACTGTCGGATCCGTTGAGCCGTGGAAAAATGCGATTGCAAACGCGAAGGCAATCGTCGCGCCGGATTCGGGCGCGGTTCACGTTGCAGGAATGGCGGGCACGCCGGTTGCGGCGGTTTTTGCGGCGGAGCATTTTGCAATCCAAAGCGCGCGCTGGTCGCCGTGGGCCGCGCCTTATCGCATTGTCAAAATCGAGCCGAATTGGCCGCTCATCGCCTTTGATGCGCTGGCGGATTTGATTGCCGGCAACGTTCCGATCTATAGAGGGTAATGCCGCCATCGCGCCTGACGGCGCGATAGCCTTTCACCTGGGCCGCGTACGAATGGAACTCGATTAACCGCACCGACTGCGGATACTCTTGGTCGAATAAAAGGTAGCACGAATGCAATGCATCTGGCGAAAACTCTGGGACGAGCGTCGCGTGCGGATCGGTGGCCGCCAGATGCGTGTAGGCTTCTTCTTGCGTGGCGACATCGATGCTCGGGGGCAGCGAGCCCAGGAATGTGTCCAGGCGCACGTCGCGCGCTGCGGGCGCATGCAAGAAGTATCCCGGATGCAACGGATCGGCAACGGCGAACTCCACGATGCACAACGCGATACACCAATACAATAAACGGTGCGCGCGATGCAGATTGTTTCGCGCGATGGCGACAATGCCGATCGCAAACGCAAAAAATGTATAGCCGATCCACGCGCCCGCATAGTGCGATCCCATCGTGTAGGTCGTCGGCATGCTCGAGGAGAGCACCTCAATAAAAGGCGGAATCGCCAGAAGAATGGCCCACGTACGAAACGGAATGAACAGCAACGGCACAAACGCGAGCAGCATGTATCCCACTTGCGCGACGAATATAAAGCCGTGTACCCCTACGAAGAATCGCAGCGGCGCCCATTGGGCACTCACATTGGCATGCGGTTGAATCAGCGCAAAAAAGAAGACAAATATGATCGCGGCGGTGACGGCAATTCCGGCCGCCAGGCGAAACCGGATGCGGTCGCCGCGATAGACAATCGCGCCGGCGATTCCCCCGACAATTAGAAACAAAGCCTGATCTTCTTTGATCGCAAGCGCCAGCAATGCGAAGACCACTGTCGCCAAAACGAAACCGCCATCAAAAGCCCACAAGAGCCATGCAACGGCTGCCGGCGCTAATCCGCTTTCATGAAAATCGTTGAAGATCACGCCACCCAGCGGCGGATAGAGCAGCACAACCAACGCCGCCATTAGCGCGGCTTTGCGATCGGCATAGCGTCGTACGATCCCATAGATCGGTGGCACAGTCAGTGCGCCCGCTGCTGCCTGCAGCGCGGTTAACGCCAGCGCGGAGTGCCAAACCGCCATGAGCGCGCCGGCAAGATACAGGATCGGCGAAAAATGGTAGGCCCAGTGACTGCCTTCAATTGGGTTGCAGAAGCAGCCAAACGCACTTGACGCCGTTTGCGCAAATATTCCGAGATCGACGAAATTCCCGTGGCACGCGTACCGAATCCATCCGAGCAGAAAATAGACGATCGCGTACGCCGCAACCAGCGACCATAGCACGCCGTCGCGTAAACTGCCGGAGCGAGTTACGATATGCGGCGCTGTTGCAGATACGGCCAAATAAACGTATCGATCTCGCCGTCTAGGACGGCGGCAGTATTCCCGGTCTCGACGTTGGTCCGATGGTCCTTCACCAATTGGTACGGATTCAGCACATAGGAACGGATCTGCGAACCCCATTCGTTGGCGCTGCGCTCGCCGCGAAGTTCTGCCAGGCGTTTGTCTCGCGTCTCGAGTTCGCGTTGCACCAGTTTGGCGCGCAGGATGCTCATCGCGACATCCCGGTTCTGCGCCTGCGACCGTTCTTGTTGCGAAGCGGCAATCAATCCGGTCGGCTCATGAATGATGCGCACCGCGGATTCGGTCTTGTTCACGTATTGACCGCCGGCGCCGCCCGACTTGAACGTTTCGATGCGCAGGTCTTCGGGGTTGATCTCGACTTGCACGTTCTCGCCCGTTTCGATTTCAGGCACGACATCGACCGCCGCAAACGATGTATGGCGCCGGTGCGCCGCATCGAACGGCGAGATCCGAACCAAACGATGCACGCCGCGCTCGCCCTCGAGCATGCCGTATGCGTTGCGCCCGCGCACGAAAAACGTGATCGATTTGAGCCCGGCTTCTTCAGCGGGCGATTCATCCACGACGTGCGTTATGTAGCCTTTCGTATCGGCCCAGCGCAAGTACATGCGTGAGAGCATTTGCGTCCAATCGGCCGCATCGACGCCGCCCGCTCCGGCGTAAATGCTGACGATCGCGTTGTGCGCGTCAAACTCGCCCTCGAACGTTGCGGCCATTTCCGCCGCATCGAGTTGCTTTTCCGCCAGCGAAAGATTGGCATCGACTTCGGCCGATGCAGCGTTATCTTCTGGAAAAAGCTTTAGCAGTTCGCGAGCGTCGCTCAGGGCGCGGGAGATACCGTCGAGCAGATCGACGTCGTTGCGCAGCTCGGAGAGCTGCTTCATGACGCGCTGTGCGGAGTCAGGTTGATTCCAGAACGATTCGTCGCGCGTGCGAGCATCGAGCTCGCTGATTAAGCGGGTCTTGCCCGCGTAGTCAAAGGCGCTCCTTGAGCGTGACCAGCCGGTCGGAAAGGCGCGTGATGGCGGTCAGCTGTGAATCGCTCATAGCCGCCCCTTAGCCGCTTGGGATTCGGCCCCTTTTCACGCCGGCACCGCGCGTGAATGACCGCTGCTTTTTAACGGAAGGAGACGCATGCAAATTCAGGAGACCGCAACACCGTTCGTCGCTTCACCGCTTGATGATTTGAGCGGCGGTGGCAACGGCTTTGGTTTCGAACCCAACGTCTTTACGGCAAATCCAATTCAGGACCGCATCTGGCGCAATCCGCAGCCGCCGGGCTTTGGCGGCAATTCGCTGGACAGCGGCGGTTTAAATGGAATCCTCGCACAACTTTCGAGCTTGCTACAGCAATTGATGGCGGCGCTAAGCGGCGGCCTCCAAAACTTTTTTACAAACGCGCAAGGCTCCTCAACCGGCGACCCACATCTCGCTTTTAACGGCACAACTGCCAACGGCACGCAGCAATCGCGCTTCGACAGCATGACCGATCATTGGGATTTGCTCGATTCAAATTCGGTTCGCGGCGGCTTTCGTCTGAGCACGGATGTCACGCAACCCAACAAAGACGGCGTCACCTACAATCGGTGGGCGTCGGTCGCCACCAATGACGGCCGGACGCAAGTCTCGCTCGATAATCGTGGCAACGCGCAAGTTTGCCGCAACGGCAACGTCTCGGCAATATCGGCCGGCCAATCCATCCAGCTCGGCCCGAACGAGAAAGTGACGCGGAACGCCGACGGTTCGCTCGTGATCGCTGAAACCGCCCAGGGCGGCGCCACGATTACGACGACGTTCACCCGGAACGGTTCCGGCGTCGATGTCAGCGTGGACGCCAGCAAGGTCGAACTGGGCGGAGATCTCGTGCGCCACAGTTAAGTCCCGCCATGAAGCCGCTGCTCGCGGCTGCGAGTTTTTTGTTCGCTTGCGCGGCTATCGCCGGCGCCACAGATCAGTATGCGCCATCGGACTTAAGCGCGCCCGCCATTTTGGCGAAAGCGCGCGCTGCGCGCGGCACACTCCTTCCGCGCAGATACATTTTCATCGCCCGCACGCTGGCATATAAAACATACATCCAGAAATTAGGCAGCGCGTTCCCCATCTGGACTTCAGCGGCGTTCGTTATCGCGACGCGCCTGTTTTGTTCCGAAGTCTTCGACATTTAATTTAAGTGATTACGACGGCGTCCTGGGCCGCGACGTACTCTCGAACTATCGGCTGTATCTGGATTACGCCCACCGCGAAGTTTATCTAAAACCCACGATTTAGCCGGCGCGGACCATCCTGGCCGCGAATACCGCGCCTATGCAGAAAATAAAAATAGAACAACACAGCGCCACCGGGTTATTGTGGTTCATCGGGTGGCTCTTTACGATTGGGTTTCTTAACCTATCGTTTCGGAACGGCGTGCTCGCGATTATCTTGTGGCCTTACGATTTAGGCGTCTTCTTCAGCTCGATGCACAAGACGTAGTGGGCTAGGCGGCCGCGCCATGGCACTTCTTGTATTTTTTGCCGCTGCCGCACGGACACAGTTCGTTGCGCCCGACTTTGCGTTCCGCGCGATGCATTGGCTTCGCCGGTTCTCCCTCATCGCGATTGGTGCGCACTTCGCGCGGACGCGAAGGTTGCGGGATCATTTGTCCCGACGGAATCGGCTCGAAGCTCGGGCCGGCTAAACCGTTGCCGAGCGCGCCTTGCGCTGGCGCTTGCTCGATGACCACACGGAAGATGCCTTTGATCGCTTCATCCGCGATATTGCTTTTAAGATCTTCGAAAATGTCGTAAGCTTCTTTTTCGTACTCGACGCGCGGATCGATCTGGCCGTAACCGCGCAAGCCGATGCCGCTTTTCAGGTGATCCATCACGTAAAGATGGTCCACCCACATGCGGTCGATAATCGGCAGCAACAGATAGCGCTGTTCGACGACGCGCAAGATTTCCGGCGTTACCTCGCGCTCTTTGGCCTCATACGCTTCGACAGCTTTCTCGTGCAGTATCCGGCGGATCTCCTCGCGATCTTTTTTCTCGAGATCTTCGACGTTGAGCGATTGTTTGATCGGGAAGATCAGATCGAGCTCGTTGAGCATCTCCTGCAGATCCCACTCCGCGGGATGTGCGTTTTCCGGCGCATTGCCTTGCACCGCGCTATCAACTTTGGCTTGCAATGTCTGCAGCATGAACTCACGCGAATCGAACGTGCCTTCAAGAATGGCGCGGCGGTCGCCGTAAATCACTTCGCGCTGCTTGTTCATCACGTCGTCGTACTCGAGGACGTGTTTGCGAATCTCGTAATTGTGCGCTTCGACCTTGCTTTGCGCGCGCTCCAGCGACTTGGTCACCAGGCCGGATTCGATCGGGGCCTCGTCGGTAAATCCGACGCGCTCCATAATGTTCGTCATACGCTCGCCACCGAAAAGCCGCATCACCTCGTCCTCGAGAGAAACGTAAAAACGGGTGGAGCCCGGATCGCCTTGACGTCCGGAACGTCCGCGCAGCTGGTTGTCTATGCGGCGTGATTCGTGGCGCTCGGTGCCGATGATATGCAAGCCGCCGATCTGCGCGATCCCGTCGCCGAGTTTGATGTCGGTGCCGCGGCCCGCCATGTTGGTCGCGATCGTTACTTGGCCACGCTGGCCGGCGTCTTTGATAATCTCGGCTTCCTGCTCGTGGTATTTGGCATTGAGCACATTGCACTCGACGCCGCGACGCCGCAACTGGGCCGCCAGCATCTCCGATTTCTCGATCGACCGCGTGCCGACCAGCACCGGACGGCCTCTCTCGTGTTCTGCGATAATCTCGTCAACGACGGACTTGAATTTCGCCGCCTCCGACTTGTAAACGATGTCCGAATTGTCTTTGCGGATCATCGGCATGTTCGTGGGGATCACGACGACGTCGAGCCCGTAGATGTCGCGGAATTCGCGCTCCTCGGTTTTCGCCGTGCCGGTCATGCCGGCAAGGCGCTCGTACAGCCGGAAATAATTCTGGAATGTGATCGTCGCGAGCGTCTGATCTTCGCTGCGAACCTTGATGCCTTCTTTGGCTTCGATCGCTTGATGGATGCCGTCGGAGTAGCGGCGGCCGTACATCAGGCGGCCAGTGAACTCGTCGACAATGATCACTTCGTTTTCTTTGACGATGTATTGCTGGTCGCGATGGAAGAGATTCCACGCCTTGAGCGCGGCATTTAACTGGTGCGCCAGCTCGATGTTGCGCTGATCGTACAGGTTGGAGATGCCGAGCATCTTCTCGACCTTGGCAACGCCGGCTTCGGTTATCGGCACGGCGTGCGCCTTTTCGTCCACCGTGAAGTCCTCGTCTTTTTTCAAACGAGGGATAATCTGCGCAAACTTCTCATAGAGTTCGGTCGGTTCGGTGCCTTGACCACTAATGATCAGCGGCGTGCGGGCCTCGTCGACAAGAATCGAGTCAACCTCGTCCACGAGCGCAAAATAGAGCTCCCGTTGCACCATGTCTTCAACTTGCCACGCCATGTTGTCGCGCAGATAATCGAAGCCGACTTCATTGTTCGTCACGTACGTGACGTCGCAATTGTATGCGGCGCGCCGCTGTACCGGATCGAGATCGTGTTGAATCACGCCGACGCTCAAACCGAGCATCGCATAAATCGGACCCATCCACTCGGCGTCGCGCCGGGCCAGATAATCGTTGACCGTCACTACGTGAACGCCGCGGCTTTCCAACGCGCGCGCATACACCGGCAACGTCGCGACCAGCGTCTTGCCTTCACCGGTCTTCATTTCGGCGATGCGGCCTTCGTACAGTATTTGGCCGCCCATGATCTGCACGTCGAAATGCCGCATGCCGACAGTCCGCTTTGCGGCTTCGCGCGCGACCGCGAAGACTGCGGGCAAGAGATCTTCGAGCGTTTCCCCCGCTCCCAGGCGCTCGCGAAAATGCGGCGTCTTCGCTTGCAGCTCATCGTCCGAGAGCGCGGAGATAGAAGGCTCGAGCGCGTTTACACGCTCGACCGTCCGGCGTAACCTGCCGATCTCTCGTTCGTTGCTGTCAAAGATCGCTTTGAAAAGGGCCATACTCGACTTAGTACCGTCCGAAGGTTAAGAGGGTTGCTCGGCCAGCGGCAACGTGATCGTAAACGTACTTCCCCGTCCTTCGGTAGAGGCAACCGCGATGCTGCCGCCGTGAATCTCGACGATCTTGCGGCTCACGTAAAGGCCCACGCCTGAACCCGATATTCCCCGCCGGCGCGCATTGGCCGCGCGTCCGAACCGCGTAAAGACGTGCGAAAGCTCTTCTTGCGGAATTCCGATGCCGCGATCGGTAACGTTGATGGACGCGTTTTCATCGGTCCGGCTGATACGCACCAGCACTTCGCCGTCAGAGTACTTAAGTGCGTTCATCAACACATTGTCGATCACGTGATTAAAGCGCGCGGGATCCAGTGAAACGAGAATCGGCCGATCGGGCGCTTCGAAGCGGATGCGTTCGCCCGCACGATCCCGGCCCTTGATATTTTCAGCTACAACCTCGCGAAGATCCAAAACCGAACGATCCAGCGAAAATCCGCTGGCCTGGGTCATGGCAAGTGCAAGCGCGTCCTCGGAGAGGCGCACCAGCCGTTTGGTTTGCGTGTAAATGGTATCGAGCTCCTCACGGATCTCAGGCGGCGACTCTTCGAGCAACAGCTCGCAGTAGCCGGCGATCACCGTTAACGGCCCTTTGAAATCGTGCGCGAGCATCGCCAGTAAATCGTCTTTGAACTCGTTGCTTTCCGAAAGTGCTCGAGCCAGATGCTGGATCCGCTCAAAGCCGAGCGCCGCCGATAGCGCGAGCTCCAAATGAGAAACCAGCGTGCGCACATAGACGTTGCGTTCGATATCGTCCCAGTCAAACGTCCCCGCCGCATCCATAAACAGCGCACACCCCCAGACCGCTCCGTCGACACGCAACGGAAGAATCGCTCCGCGATTGCTCCCGAAAAGACGGCGTCGATCTGTTTCGGGAAGCTTCCCGGAAAGAATGAGCTCGCCGCGTTCGAGAATCGGCAGCAAGTGCGTGGCATCAAAGCGTGGCGGCGCGCCCGGCCGGTTGGGTTCAAGCGTACGCATTGCGCGGCGCACGGCTTTGGTGCGATCGACTTGATAGAGCACGCACGCAACTTTGAGCTCGTGTGAAACGGTAACTGCGAATACGAGCACGACTTCCTCGATCGTACGCGTATCCCGCAGCATCCGTACGACGCGTTCAAGCGATTCGGCTCGCGTGCGTCGCAGGCGCTCCATCTCGTACACTTGTGCATTGGCGAGCGCCAATGCCAAATGCGAAGCGACCGATCGAAAAAAGAGCCGGTCACTCTCGTCGAACGCGTCGGGCCGGTTGAAATGCAAGCCCACGGCGTGCTCAACGCGTCCTTCGACAAAGAGCGGTGCGACGATCGCCGAACCGGCATGCATCGCCCGAAGCGTTGCGTCGCGCGGATCGCTCGTGATCCGTTTGCGGGCGACCATCGATCCGGCAAACGCATCCGTAAGCCAACTATCTGTCACGTCGAAGCTTTTGGGAAAATGGCCTTTCGCGTCGGCAGCTTCCGCCAGCGCTACTACATGCACGTGAGACCCGCCGGCTTCACAATCGTAGATGACGCAGCGCATCGCGTCGAAAGCGGCGCGAATATCGTCAACGACCGCCTCGAAAATATGCTGCCGGTCGAGGATTTGTGCGGCGCGCTCATTGATGAGCGCCAGCAACGCATTCTGCTTCGCTTCGCGATCGGCAGAGGCGCGATGCTCTAGGGCGATAGTGCGAGCCCCGCGACGCTGCCTGACGGCAACGTGACGGCGACGTTGGGAGCAACGTTGCCGCTAGCGTTCGGAGCAAATATCAACAGCTTGTTGGCGCCGGCGTCAGTGACATAGATGTTGCCGGCCGAATCGAGCTTTACGTCTACCGGATTCGAAAGCAATGTCGCCGGACCGGCGATCACGCGCGTTGGCGCAACATTTCCATTCGAGCCGGCTGCAAAGATGCGGATACTCGGATTGCCATTATCGGGATCGGCAACATAGATCACATTAGTGCTGCTGAGCGCAATTCCGGTAGGTGCAATCAGTCCGGTTGCCGGTCCGCCGATGTTGACGATCGGCGCCTCATTGTTGCTAAACGGCGTCGGTGTCGGCGAAGGACTGGCCGATGGATTGGCCGTCGGCGTCGCCGTTGGCGTCGGTGTGGGCGTGCCTGACGGAGTCGGTGATGCCGTTGGTAACGGATACGCCGTGACCGTTCCGTTCCCGCGATTGGTCACATAAATATTTTTATTCGAGTCGATGGCGACGCCGTTGGGGTTGTTCAGTTGCGTTTGAGTCCCGCCGATCAAAAATTCAAATAGCGGACTATTTGTCGCGGTAAACGGTGTGTAGATCAAAATATCGCTGGAGAACGATCCGTTGGTAGCGGTATTGGCCACCACGACCGTGCCGTCGCTTTCAAGCGCTATGCCGTGGGGTTGCGCCAGAAGCGACCCGCCGCCGCCGATCGCGGCAAGCGGCAGCACGTTACCGGTCGCAAATTGCGCGTAGATGTTAACCGACGCGGCTTGCGTTCCGGCATTGTAATTGGTGACGTACAGCCGCTTCGAGCTGTCGAAGGCCAAATACAACGGGCCATCCAGCACCGTGTTCCCGCCGCCGATGACATATTGCGGCGTGGCGCTGGGCGCGGGGCTTGGCGTGAAGAGTTCGATGATGTTCTGCGTCGTGTTGCTCACGTAGAGCGTATTGGTCACGAAGTTAGGGCCGATGCCTGGGACGCCGCCGGAGTAAGGCGTGCCGTTGTTATATGAAGAGCTGCACGCGGCGAATACGGCCGCACAGGCAAGCCCAAAGATTAGTCCAGGGTAGAGGCGACGCAGCATAGATCTCCTAGAGGGGGCTTCCCAGGATACCCGCCGTGCGGATTACTTTCCTGGAAAATGCAGCACGAAAGCGGTGACCAGCAGGCCGATTAGCACCACGGCTACGACAATCGTCGTCACCACCCGGCGAACGTAGCGTGGCCGGCTGGTCTGCGTGTCGATAATCTGCCTAGGCATTAAACGGGACGTTTGGCCGGATGGTTCACCTCATCCGTTGAGGCCAGAGTGAGCAGCTGGCTCACCGTCACGAAACGGTAACCGGCGGCGCGGAAATCGGAGACGAGTTGGGGCAACATTTGGACCGTCGCCACCTTCCCGCTGTGAAGGAGTACGATGTCCGGCGCGGTTGCATTGCGACGGATGTGATCCACCAAATCCTGAGGCGTAACTTTGCTGGTGCGCCAATCTCCGGCATCGTCGTTCCATAAGACCGTGGTGAAGACCAGAGATTGCGCCACGCGAATCGTCCCAAGCGTGTACCGGCCGTGCGGCGGCCGAAAGAATCTTAATACCGACCGCTGATGCACAATATGCCAAAGTGTTTGACCGCCTTGAGCGATCTCGGCGCGCACCGCCGCGTCCGTCATTTGATCGAGGTTCGGGTGGGTCAGCGTGTGATCGCCGATTTCATCCCCGCTCTGCGCGATGCGCTGCGCCAGGTTGGGCCAAAGCAACGCGTCGTGACCGATTAAAAAAAAGGTCGCATGAATCTTCAGCGCGTTGAGCTCGTCCAGCAGCAAGGCGGAAGTCACCGGATAGGGTCCGTCGTCGAACGTCAGCGCGATGAGCTTGGGCCGGCCCGCGCGATTGTTATAAGTGATGTGCTCGCGAACGAGACGTTTGACGCGACCGGCGAGCGACGTGGATACCATCTGCTGCGCGTCCATCTGAGGCGTAACGATCGCCGGGTTTAAATGACCTGCGTGAATGAAAAGCCGGTACGCGCCATACGCAATCGCGGCGAGAATCACAATCGCCGCGATCGGGCGCGCGCGCTTCACTGTGTCGGGACGTTAAAGGCCGTAACGAGATCTTCGCCCAGGATGATCGTCACATCGCTGGACTTGCTGGCGCTCTCCGAAATGACGGGCACGTTCTTGGCGGCGGCCCCAAGCGCCGCGCGCACTTTGAGGCCGGCATTGGCTACGCTCGTATGCTCGTGAACTTCCGTCATTGCCACATTGGGAGTCGGTGCGTTCCCCACATCGGCGATCTGAAAGCCCTCGCGACGCAGTATGTCGGCGACGCGGCGCGCCATTCCGGGAACATTGGTGCCATTTTCAACGACGACGCGCACGGTGGCAGGCGAAACCGCAGCCAACGTGTCGGGATCCGGTGCTTTCGTCGGCTTGGGCGGCGCGATCAACATGGAACGCACGAGTTGCGCGCGCTTGGTGTCGT